>NZ_JBWOPL010000019.1:0-195463 GCF_056451265.1 Rhodocaloribacter sp.
TGGATAACATCTTCATAGAGCGTCTGTGGCGGGCGGTCAAATACGAAGACATCTACCTCAAGGCATACGAGCATGTGCCGAGCTTGGATCGAGGGATGAAGACGTACTTTGGGTATTACAAAGAGGAACGCCCGCACCAGTTATTGGGCTACAAGACCCCGGCCGAGGTGCACTTTCGCCGATAGAGCTTCGGCGGGTTGGACTAGATTCTATCTTATTTTTGCCGGGGAATGGTCTTGACTTGGGAGGCCACCTTAACCTCCTTCAACAATGCGTTTCGTGGCTCAGAATAATAGCATGATCGTGGTGCTTACAGTTCGTCGTACTCGAGTCTGGATGCCTGATCTATAATAAAATTATCCACACGCTTGCCATTGTACCCGGATCCAATTTCTTTAAAGGTGTCTGTTCGAAGGAGGGGAGATGGATGGCCGATGGTCGAAATGCAAACACGCATTTGAACGGCCATCCTTTCAGAGAAGCTCTTTATTCACAAGTATAACCCGAAGGCAAGATGATCGAAACGAAGCCGACCGTAAAACCAGATCGTTTCCCTGCAGGGACGCCTGCGAGACGGAGGAAGCCTCAGAATTCCCGTCTGGAAGCACACCGACCCCTGGTACAAATGCTTGAAGAACTGGAGGCGGAAGCCGACCGACGCCAGAAAGTTGAAATGCGCCAGCACTTCGAACGGGAGAAGGCGCGTCAGGCATTCCTGGAGGAGAAGCGAAAAAAAGAAGAAACCGCCCGCAAAAGAAGAGCGCACCGTCGGTTGTTTGATTGATGAAAGCCTGTGGTAGAACTTGAGGTCCCGGTTTCCTGGTGGTGCGAACGCATAAGGGAAGGGTTACAACAACTCCGCCGCCAACTCGGGCAGCATCGGATCGTTCTGGAAGAGGCGCTTGCGTGGACACCAGTGCGTCATGGGCGGATTCGGGGAGTTGTCTACCGTCCGATTTTCGGAGGTTCACCGGAGAGGAAAGGGAGTCTGCACATCACACTTTGTTCCGATTCCCTGACCTTCTTCGAGGAGTTGGAGGCGCTGCGCGAAGGGCGACGAGATCTGCGAGTCGGGTCGGCATATCTGGTCATCGGCCTGCGTGCATTGAAGGGGCATCTAGAGGGCTACGCCTGTCCCTATGACGGTTTCAAAGCAGCAATAGACCGCGTCGTACTCACCGGGCCCGGAATGGAACGAATGGAGAAGGAGGCGCAGACGGAGCGCGTGAACCCCTGGCAGGTCGATGCTGAGGTGCTCTTCAGTCGGAGCCGGGGCGCGCTCGGTGACGATGCCTGGCAACGCTTGACGAGTGATACCTTCTGCATCGTTGGATGTGGGCGGCACGGCTCGCTGATGGCCGACAACCTGGCCAATATGGGCGTCAGGGCCCTCACCCTGGTCGATCCGGATGTGGTGGATGTGCACTCTATTGATGGAATGGGGCTGGTGGCTTTAGAACAGGTGGACCACCCGAAAGCCAGGGCGGTGGCCGATGCCCTGGAGCAGCGCTATCCATGGTGCCGTGTAACCCCCGTCGTTGCGGATGTGGCGACGTTGGAAGGGATTCAGGCCATCCGTGAAGCCGACGTGGTGATCTCTTGCGTGGATAACGCAGCGGCGCTCCTGACCCTGAATGGGCTGGTAGCCGTCTATGGTCGCCCGGTCCTGGTGATTCTGGGAAGCCGAATCGCAGAGGACGCAGCGGGACGGGACGTCGGGTGCGAGGTGCAGTTGTTGTATCCCCACCAGTATGCGTGCTGTGTGTGTTTCGGGGGAGTGCCCGATCTGCACCGGGTACGGCATCAGATACACGTGCCGGTGCCCGTGGGTCATCGCCCCGAGGCCCCTGAAGATTTTCGTCAACAGCGACTGGGTAGTTTACGCGCCGTAGCCAGCCTCACCGTAGGGCTGGCAGGGGCAATGATCGGAAACGTGTACCGGGGGGACGGCCCCGGAGTGTCCCACTGGACCCGCATGACGTTCGAGGAGGGAATACCGCGTATCGAGACCACCCTTGCAACGTCAAACGCCTCTTTCTCCCTGGGCGATTGTCTCTGTCCCCTTCATGGTTGTAATGACCTGGCTCCATTTCAGCGCTGGCTCCGACGGTCTCGGATTTCGTTCTCGCGACGGTTTCAGTAATGAAAAAGGCCTGGCAGTCCTTATCGGAAAAGACGGTCCATCCGGTAAGTGCTCTGAGCCGGCTTCTCGCTCAGGTGCCACCCGAGATTCCGGGGGAGGTGCCGGCAAAGGTTGACTTGTGTCTGTCCCCCGGTGAAGGAGAGTAGATAGCGTCCAGGTGTCAGCGAGGGTCTCTCTGGTCCGGATGGGTGACAGCTTGGCTTATCAGTGATGGTCAGGGGAGTGGCAGGGCATGATCGAGCAGTCCCCGCTTGATGACGCAAAGAAACCCCGAGCCAGAAAGGGCGTGCCCGCGTTTTTCACCCCTCAGCAGCTTGACAGATTGCTTCAATATGTCGAGCATCACCTGAATGAGAAGCGCCCCTTCCTCGTTGGTCGATCATCGCAGGTACTCTGCCTGCCCGACATGATCCGCGTGGCAGTATCCACCGGACTGCGCCGTGGAGAACTGCTTCACATGCGATGGGCCGATGTGGATTTGCACACGGGTTCCATCCAAGTCCGAAGCTACCACGACGCCGAAACCGGGATACGCTTCGAGGTCAAGGACAGGGAGTCTCGGGTTGTGCCCATCAACGAGGGTGTCAAGGGGATTCTTCTCGCCCGGCAGCCGGAGGAATCCGAGAGCATTCTCGTCTTCCCCGGACATGGCGGCAGGCCTCGTGACGGTCGAAGGCTCAGCCGCACCTTCCGACAATACGTGTTGCAATCAGGGCTCCCAGGCAGCCTGCACTGGCACAGCCTTCGCCACACATTCGCCTCGTGGCTGGCATCGGCGGGCGTCCCCGTCGTTACGATACAGCGCTGGATGGGTCACGCCTCGGTCGAACAGACGATGGTCTACGCTGACCTGCTCCCGAGCGCCCTACGCTGGCAGACCAGCACTCACCATGAAGACCTCTTCAGGCCGTCCGGGGACAATATGGGGACACGCACATACGATTGCACACACCCTTGGGGACAATATGGGGACACAAAAATGGATGATAATGGGCGCTAATGGATGATCCGGGTACAAAGAGAAAGCCCCGAAAACGAGCTTGAATTGCCGTTTTCGGGGCTTTTTGCGTTGGTCGGGACGGCGGGATTCGAACCCACGACCCCTTGCACCCCATGCAAGTGCGCTACCGGACTGCGCCACGTCCCGTCATCTCCGGAAAGCAACGAAAAACTCAGAGGCTTTCCAAGAGCTTCTCTAAAAATACGCGCAGTTCCAAAAGTTCCCGGCGGAGGTCCGGACCGGCGGGTTTCGCTCCGCTTTTTTTACCGCGTTCGGCTTCGAGAACCCGGCGCGCGCCGGCGATGGTGTACTGCTCGTCTCGCAGGAGCGATTGGATGCGCCGAACGACGGCGAGGTCCTCTTCCGTATAGACGCGTTTGCCCGCCCGGCTTTTGCGGGGACTGAGCGCCTCGAACTCGGTCTCCCAGTACCGAAGCACGTGCGGCTTCTCGCCGATGAGGTCGGCCACCTCGCGGATGGAATAGTACAGCCGGGGAATGCTCTCGTCCGCCATCGTCGCGTCAGCCGGTCGGGTCGTGAGGGAAAAGGGCCGGGCGCGGCACGATGCCGCGCGCCTCGCGGGAATCCGCGTGAAATCGATGGGAAGGTACAAAACACGGGCGGCGAAAGTACAGACCTTGCCTCTATATTGCGGGCACTTTTCCTCCACCGCCGATGACCCAGCCGCACGCCCGAGATTGGAAAGCCGACGCCGCACTCGTCTTCGTGGTGCTGGTGTGGGGCTTCAATTTTCCCATCATCAAGGCGGTCCTCGAAGTGATGCCGCCGCATGCGATGAACTTTTTCCGGCTGCTTTGCTCGGCGCTTCTGCTCGGCGGCTTCTACGCGGCGCGCCAGCGGAAACGGGGACGCCCCTTCTTCGCGCCGCTCCGGGCCTACACCGGCCCCGTGGTCGCGCTCGGGCTGCTCGGGTATCTGGTGTATCAGGTCACATTCATCATCGGGATCAACCATACGGCGGCGGGCAGCGCGGCGCTCATCATGGCGAGCGTGCCGCTGTGGTCGGCGCTCCTCGGGCATTTCTTCCGCTTCGAACGGCTGCGGGGGCTCGCGTGGTTCGGGCTCTTCGTCACGCTCTCGGGCACTTTTGCCATCGTGCTCCTCGGAGCAAAGAAGGTGGACTTCGGCGGGGCCGTGCTCTTCGGCAATCTGGTGATGCTGGCGGCGGCGGTTCTGTGGGGCGCGTACACCGCGTTCAACCGTCCGGTGCTCCGCCACGTGTCGCCCCTCGAACTGTCGTTCCTCGGCCTGCTCGTCGCGATGCCCTTCCTGTTCGTCGTGGCCCTGCCCGAGTTCGGGGCGGTGGCATGGCATCGGGTGAACGGGTGGATCTGGCTGGCCCTGCTCTATTCCGGCGGCCTCTCGACGGGTCTCGCGCCGGTGCTCTGGAGCGCTTCCGTGCAGAGCGTCGGAGCGGCCCACACGGCGGCGTTCGGGAACCTCGTGCCCTTCATCGCCCTCTTCAGCAGCCACTTCCTCCTCGGCGAGCCTATCCTTCCGGCGCAGATCTTCGGCGGACTGCTCATCATCGGCGGCATCGTGCTGATGCGACGGGCGCGGCAGCCCGCCCTCTCCTGAAGCCTTGCTTTTGCCCGCGAGCCTGCGTATGCTCGCATGCCCCGCATCTCCCGGATCATCCCACCAACCGACCCGACGTGCGCCCTCTCCCGCTCTCCGCACCCCTGATCCTGCGAACGCTCGGACTCGCCTTCGCCGCTTCCCTTCTCGGGACAACCGGCGCGGCGCACGCACAGAGCATGACCGGCACGGCTCCGCAGATGATCGGCCTCCGCGTCGACCTCTTCCCGGACGCCGACGCGAACCAGGTCCTCCTTCTCGCCTCGCGACGCGTGCCCGTCTCGATGCTCCTGCCGCAAGTCTCGACCGACAGCTATTTCGACATCCTCTTCGGCGCGGCGGGCGTGCGCTTCGGCAAAGGCCAAGACACCGACTTCCGGTGGCGCGCCGGGCTCATCCGCTTCAACCTCTTCCGCCCGCCTTTCGGCATCGGCGCTACGCTGATCGACTTCGATCGGTCGGGCGTCCCCGACATGCATGGTCGGTGGCTCGCCCTCCGCCTCGGCCCCTCCCTCCGGCTCGGCGGCGGCGCCCTCTTCCTCGAACCGCGTCTCCTCGGCAAGGGCGCCCTGAGCAGCCTCAACCTCGGAAGCGTCAACTATGCCGCCTTCGGCACGAAAGCCATGAAGACCTGGACCGCTTTCGAGGCCGGATATACGGCGAAGGTGCTCGTGCAACTCGGCGCGAGCCTCTCTGCCTCAGGCTTCTTCGAACAAGAAGTGCGTTCCGGCGGCCCCGACTTCCGCTTTACCCGGCGCGGCTTCGAAGCGGAGTACAGCCCCCGCCCGGCGCTCCAGGTCTTCGCGCGCTTCGTTTCCGAAGACGCCTCCCTCGACGCAATCGAGATCAAGCTCGAAACCTACTTCTTCGGGCTTCGCGTGACCCCTTCGGCGGGTGGATTGTGACGCGGCGCGAGGCTCAGACGCCGATGATCTCGAAACGTGAACCCACCACGGGATCCTTCTCCACCTCGATCCGGACGGGAAAGACCTCCTTGAGTTCGTCGAGGTGGGTGATGACGAGGATCTTGTCGAAGTCGTCCTGGATGGTCTGGATGGCCTGAACGAGGTTTTCGATGCCCTGAGCGTCCTGCGTCCCGAAGCCTTCGTCGATGACGAGGGTGCGCACGCGGACGCCGCTCCGTTCGGCGAGCAACTGCGCCAGCGCGATGCGGAGCGCGAAGTTGACGCGGAACGCCTCGCCGCCGGAGAAGGTCTCGTACGGTCGGGGCGCCCCCTGTTCGTCGGTGATGATGATGTCGAGCGTCTCTTTCGTGCCGCCGGTCTTCTTGTCCTTCAACGTGTTGAGGCGGACGTGCATCTTGCCTTCGGTGAGGCGGTCGAGCAGTTCGTTGGCGCGATCCTCGATCTCGGGCAGCGTCTGTTCGATGATGAGCGAGGGGATGCCGTGCTTGCCGAAAGCGGTGCGGAGGTGCTTGTACACGGCGTGTTCGGCCCGCGCCTCGGCCTCCTCCTTCCGTCGCGCCTTGAGGGCTTTGCGGTCGCGGCGGGCCTGTTCGAGCCGCGTGTTCAGCGTGCCGATCTGCACCTGGAGACGGTTGAGTGCTTCTTCCGTCTCGGCGCTCTCGCGGGCGACGGCGCGTTGTTTTTCGGCCAGCGCCTCGCGCCCTTCGAGCTCGGCCTCGATCTCCGCGATCCGCCGCACGAGGCCTTCGCGCTCCTCCGCCGTCATCCGAAGGCGTTCCGTCACCTGATCGAGGCTCTCGATCCACGCCTCGCGGTTGTCCCGGGCATGCATCAGCCCCTTCATCCGCTCGCCCGCCTCGCCGAGCGCGCGAAGCGCCTGCCGCACGGCTTCGAGACGCTCCCCGTCGAAGCCGACCTCCCGATGCTGTCTCTCGAGCGCCTGAAGCTGTTTCCGGATCTCGGCAAACGCGGAGCCGTCGTCGAGGATCTTCCGGAGGCGTTCCAGCTCGGACGCTTTGCGCGCGATGCTTTTCTCGAGTTGCCGTTTTCGCCCGGCCACCTCTTCGAGGCGCTTCATCGAATCCTCGTACCGGTCTACCTGCGCCGCCTGCTTCTTCAGCGCCTCATACGCCGCCTCGTCGAAGGGAAGCGCGTCGAGGGCTTTGCGCAGCCCGGCGATCCGCGCGCGCGTCTCCTCAGCGAAGCGTTCCTCCGCAAGCGAGGCCCGAAGCCGTTCGAGCGCTTTGCGCTTGGTCTCGAGCGCGTCCCGCTGTTCCTCCGCATCCCGGATCTTCTCCCGCACCACGCTCAGCCGCTGCGGGACCGAGGCGAGCGCCTTGACCTGCTCGTTCGTCTCGGCGTACACCGCGCGGAGCTCCCTCCGCCGGCGCTCCTCCTCTGCCACACGCGCGCGCGCCTCGGCAATGGCCCGGCGCTTCGCGGCGATGTCCTCCCGGAAGCGCGTCTCCACCCGCGCGCGGTGCTCGGGCGTCAGCGCCGTGCCGCACGTGGGGCAGGACTCCTCTTCGAGCGAAGTGATCCGCGCGAGCTTCTCTTCCAATTCCTCGATGGCCCTCTCATGCGCCTTGATCTGACCCTCGCGTTCCTTGATCCGCTCGGCAATCTCCTGACCTTTCTCGCGCACCTGGTCGAGCTTTTCTTTAAGAGAAAGGAGCTTTTCTTCTGCCTCCCTGAGCTCCGCCTCTTCCTTGCGAAGGGCATCGAGCGTCGCCGCCCGTTCCGCCGTCGCCGCCGCGTCGGCCTCCAGCGCACGGATCCTCCCGACGAGCGCCTCTTTCTCGCGGATCAACTCCCGCTCGGCTTTCTCGAGTTCCGTCTGTAGTTCCCTCCGCCGTTCCCGGACGGCAGTCCTCTCCACCAGCTTCTCCGCCGCCGCCCTCGCCCGTTCGAGAAGCTTTCGCGTCGGCCCCTCTTTCACGAGCTCCGCCTCGCACTGTCTGAGGCTTTCCTGGTCGGCCTTCAATTGCACCTCCAGTTTCTGAATCTGCTTTTCAAGCTCGTTCTTCCGCTCCTGGAGTTCATGCTTTTTCTGCAGGATCTGCCGTTCGATGCCCATGGCCAGGTTCTGCTTATCCGTGAGCGCCTCCCGTTCCTTATTGAGCGCCACGTACCGTTCGTAATCTCGCTTGATCTCTTCCCGCATGGCCAGCAGCCGTTCCGCCTCGGCGATCCTCTTGCGCAGCTTGTGCACCTCCTCCTCGTCGGCCCGGTGTCGGGCATCGAGGCGCTCGAGAGACTCCCGGGCGGTTTCTGCGGCGCGCGCCTGCGCCTCCATCGCCGCGAGGCGTTCGGTGAGCGTTTTCTCCCGGGCGCGCAGGCCTTCGAGCGTCTTCCGGGCCTGCGCGACGGCTTCCGAGACACGCGCGTGCTCCGCCTTCCATTCCGGCTCCCCTTCGAGCGCCCCCGTCAGCCGCTCGATCTCCACGCGCGCCAGCCGCATGGCCTCCTCCGCTTTGCGCACACGCTCCCGCGCCAGGTCCGCCAGTCGCTCGTACCGGCTCAGGTTGAGGATCCGGGCGAGGATCTGCTTCCGCTCCGTGGGCTTCTTCTTCGTGAACTCGTCCGAGCGCCCCTGAAGGAGAAAGGCGGAGTTGATGAACGTATCGTAGTCGAGCCCGAGAATATTCTGGAGGATCTTCTGCGTCTCCCGCATCGACGCGCCCGTGAGCGGCCGGTATTCACCGGCGGCCGGGTCGAAAACATGCGCTTCGAGACCGGATTTGTGCGTCTTCCCCGTCTTCGTCTTCTCGAACCATCGCAGCACGCGGTACCGCTCCCCTTCGAGGTCGAAGGCGAGTTCGACCACCATGCGCCGCGCGCCGATGCGGAGGAGCATCTCGTCCGGCTTCCGGCTGTCGCTCGACTTGCGCGCCTCGCCCCAGAGCGCCCACGTGATCGCGTCGAGGAGGGCCGACTTGCCCTGCCCGTTTCGCCCCGAAAGACAGGCCACGTGGAACTGTTCGAAGTCGAGGGTCGGAGCGGCCGTGCCGTAGCTGAGGAAATTTTCGAGGCGAAGCGAGACGGGGACCATGCGCGAGAATCGAAGAGACGATGCGGGAGAAAGGATCAGGATTCGCAACGAAGATACGGCGTCGAGGATCCCCCCGCGCCTCCGGCTTGCCATCGACGAAAAAAATCGTGACCTTTCGACGGATCCCCCGCCTTCTCCTCTTCTCCGAGCCTCTCTTTTTCGTGAAAATACTGGTCGTGGACGACGAGCCGGACCTCTCCTGGCTCATCCGTCAGAAATTTCGCAAGCGCATCCGTTCGAAAGAGATCCTCTTCTCTTTCGCCGGAGACGGCATCGAGGCGCTCGAATGCCTCGAAGCCGACCCCACGATCGACATCGTGGTGACGGACATCAACATGCCGCGCATGGACGGGCTGACCCTCCTCGACCGGCTGAGCGACTGGAGCCACCCGCTCAAGGTCGTCATCGTCTCCGCCTACGGCGACATGTCGAACATCCGGACGGCCATGAACCGCGGCGCATTCGACTTCATCACGAAGCCCATCGACTTTTCCGACCTCGAAGTGACCATCGAGAAGACGCACCGCGAGCTGGAAACGCACCGACGCGCCGAGGCTCTCGAACGCCGCGTCATGTCGTTCGAACGCGAGCTCGACGTCGCGCGGAAGATTCAGACCTCCTCGCTTCCGACCACGTTCCCCCCCTTCCCCGACCGCTCCGACTTCGACCTCCACGCCGTCATGCGCCCCGCCCGCGAGGTCGGCGGCGACTTCTATGACTTCTTCCTTCTCGACGAGCACCGCCTCGGCTTCGTCCTCGGCGACGTGTCGGGCAAGGGACTGGCGGCGGCGCTCTTCATGGCGAACACGCGGACGCTGCTCCGCGCCACGGCGCTTCAGGGGATGTCTCCCGAAGCATGCCTCCGCCGCGTCAACCGGGTGCTCCACGAAGAACGGGTCAAGGGGATGTTCGTCACGCTCGTCTACGGCATCCTCGACACGCGGACGGGCGAGGTCGTCTATTGCAATGCCGGGCACAACCTGCCTTTCCTCCTCCGCCACGACGGGGACGTGGAGATGCTTCCGCGCGCCCGCAGCCTGGCCGTCTGCCTGCTCTCGGACTTCGACTTCCCCGCGCACGCGCTCCGTCTGGCGCCCGGCGACCTGCTCCTGCTGTACACCGACGGCGTCACCGAGGCCGCCGACACCCGCCGGGATCAGTTCGAAGACGAGCGTTTGCACGAGTGTCTCCGCGCCGCCAACGGCGCCGGACCCGAAGCCGTCATCCAACAGGTGCTCGATGCCGTCGCCGCCTTCACCGACGGCGCCCCGCAGGCCGACGACATCACCATGCTCGCGCTTCGATACCGGGCCTGACCCGCTTTTTTGATGCGTCCCTCCCGGCTCGATGCTTCCCTCCCAATGCCAGCCCTTCCAATGATGCGCTCTCGTTTCCTCCTTCTCCTTGGCTCTCTCTTCCTCGCCCCCCTCCTCCTTCATGCCCAGCCCGCCGACTTTGACGCGTACGTCGAGGAGGTGCTCGAAACGTTCGAGGTCCCCGGCGTCGCGGTCGCCATCGTCCGGGACGGCCGCGTGGTGATGGCGCGGGGTTACGGCGTACGCACGCTCGGAGAGCCCGACCCGGTGGACGCGCACACGCTCTTCGGCATTGCCTCGAACACGAAAGCCTTCACCGCCACGGCGCTCGGGCTGCTCGTCGAGGAAGGCAAGATCGAATGGGACGGGCGGGTGATCGACTATCTGCCGTGGTTCCGGATGGAGGACCCGTACGTCACGCGCGAGATGACCGTGCGCGACCTGCTCGTGCACCGAAGCGGCCTTCCCCTCGGCGCGGGCGACCTTCTGTGGTGGCCCCCCTCGACGTATGACCGGAAGGAGATCACCCGGCGGCTCCGATACGTGCCGATCGAGAAGAGCTTCCGGAGCGCCTATGCCTACGACAACGTCCTCTACCTCGTCGCGGGCGAGGTGATCGAGGCGGTGAGCGGGCAGACGTGGGAGGACTTCGTCCGCACACGCATCCTCGACGTGGTGGGGATGACGGAGAGCAACGTCTCACACGCCGCCGCGACGCACGGAGGCAACGTGGCCACGCCGCACGCCCGCATCGACGGCGTGGTCCGGCCCGTCCGGCCATTCGACAGCGACAACACGAACCCCGCCGGCGGCATCAACAGCAATGCCGTAGACATCGCGAAGTGGCTCGTGACGCAGCTCGACTCCGGGCGCGTGGCGATGGACCGGCGGCTCTTCGCCCCCGCCCTCACACGCGAGCTGTGGACGCTCGTCACGCCCATGCCCATCGGCGATCCGCCGCCGTCGCTCGCCCCGCTCCGGACCCCCTTCCGGGGCTATGCGCTCGGCTTCGAGGTGCGCGCGTACCGGGGCCGGAAGCTCGTCACCCATACGGGCGGGCTGCCGGGCTACGTCTCCCGCATCGCGATGCTTCCGGAGCTCAAGGCAGGCGTGGCGGTGTTCACCAACCAGGAGTCGGGCGCGGCGTTCAATGCCCTCGTCTATCGCGTCCTCGACGACTTCCTCGGCGTCGCGCCGAACGACTGGCTCGGGGCGTACCGGGCACTCGTGGAAGCCTCGCGGGAGCACCTCGCGCGCGTGGAAGCGCAGACCGTCGCCGCCCGCGCCGCCGACGTCGGTCCGTCGCTCCCGCTCGACGCCTACGCCGGCACATACACCGACGCCTGGTACGGCGACATTGAAATCGAGCGGAAGGGCGAGGGCCTCGTCATCCGCTTCGGCCACACCCCGTCGCTCGTCGGCGCCCTCGAACACTGGCAGTACGACACGTTTGTCGCGCGGTGGTTCGACCGCGAGCTGCGCGCCGACGCCTTCGTCACCTTTGCCCTCACCCCCGAGGGTCGCATCCGCGAAGCGAGTATGCGCGCCGTCTCCCCCGCCACCGACTTCAGCTTCGACTTTCACCACCTCCGCCTCGTCCCGAAACCCCGGTGAGCAATCCTGGAAACCGGTCGCGGCGGAGGCGGTTTTCATGGTGCGTCACCCTCGCCGGCACACCCCTCGCCGGCACACGCCTTCCCATGCGCCCGTTCCTCTCGCCCCTCGTCGCCCTCGCCGTCGTGCTCGGAAGCTCCGGGTGCGAGGAGAGCCTGCCCGGGGCAAACTTCGACCTCGAGCCGTTCATCGAGATGGCGAAGAAGGCCGGGTGCGCCGATCAGGCGAACCGGCTCTTTCTCATCGACGGGCGCCTGGTGTTCTGGGATCGCCGGGGATCGTGCGCCGACGCAACCTTCACGTACACCCTCTTCGGCGAGACGCCTGCGGACGTGCTGTGCACGAGCTTCGACTCCTTCGCCGGACCGATGACCTCGTGCCCGGAGGCCTTCACCGACCTTTTCGAGACGATCATCACCCACCTCGACGCCGAAGACCTCGGCCTCGGCGCGGCCCACACCGTCGAGCCCATCCCCTTTTAGCGCATCACGCCTCCGGCGCGTGTTTCCGGAGCGAGGTCTTCACCTCCACCTGCCCGTCGGTGAGCGTGCGATGGACCGGACACCGGTTCGCGATCTGAAGCAGCCGTTCGATCTGCCGCTCGTCGAGGTCGCCCGTAAACTCGAGTTCACGCCCGATGAGATCGATTTTCCGCGTGATCCTCGCCTCACAGTCGCAGTCCTCCGCGTGGACCTTCTTGTGGCTGAGGTGGGCCGTGATGGTCTCTACCGGCCATTGCTTGCGGTCGGCGTACATCCGGAGCGTGATCACGGTGCACGCGCCGAGGGCGGCGGCGAGAAGGTCGTACGGCGATGGTCCCATGTTCGTCCCGCCCGCCGAAAGCGGTTCGTCGGCCACGAGCGGATGTCCGTTGGCCAGAATCTCGGTGCGATAGTGCGAGCGATTGATGTGCGCGATGATGTGGCTGTCGCCATGGTCGCGCTTCTTCCGCTCCTCCTGCGGCGCGCCGATGTATTTCCGCGCCCACGTCGCGATCATCGCGCCGACATACCGGGAATCCTCCGGATTGGTCAACAGGTGATCAGCCTTGTCGAGCGAGATGAAGCTCTTCGGGTGCTGCGCCGCGCGGAAGAGGAGCGAGGCGTTCTCGATGCCGACGATCTCGTCCACGGGCGAATGGAGGATGAGCAGCGCCCGCCCGAGGTTCCGGAGCACACCTTCGACGTTCTGAGCCTCGAGGTCGTCGATGAAGTGCTTTTTGATGGTGAACGGACGCCCGCCGATGGACACCCGCGCTTCCCCCACGTACTCGATCTCGTCGAGGGCGTCCTCGAAGATGTGCCGCACGTGCTCCGGATCGTAGGGCGCTCCGATGGTGGCCACGGCCCGCGCGCTTTCGACGTGCGCCGCCGCCTGAATCACCGCCGCCCCCCCGAGCGAATGCCCGATGAGGATCTTTGGCGCTTCGTATTCCCGCGTCAGAAACGCCGCCGCATCGACGAGATCCTCGACGTTCGAAGAGAAATTGGTTTCGGCAAAGTCCCCCTCGCTCTCGCCGAGCCCCGTGAAGTCGAACCGCAAGACGGCGACGCCCTCCTCGTTGAGCGCCGTGCTGATGTTCTGAACGGCGCTCAGGTTCTTATTGCACGTGAAACAGTGCGCGAAAAGCGCATACGCGATGGGTTCGCTATCGACGGGGAAATCGAGGCGTGCAGACAGTTTCTGCCCTTCCCGGTTCTCGAAAGTAAGGCGTTTATAGTTCATGGCGCTCGTCTGCGGATGACGGTTCGAGGTCGTGCGATGCGGCGGCAGGATGCGGGGAAGTTAGCCCAAATCGGCGAATGATCGATGCATTCATGAAAAATACCCCGACAGGGCCCCGGGGCCGCCTGTCCGTGCGTCCCGTAGGTGGCGGCCGATCCGAAAACGTTTCACGGCGTCCCGGTCGGGAGGCGGAAGCGCCGGGTGAAGGGCGCGGAGCCGTCGGTGGGGAAGGTGCGCTCGTAGACGGTCGTCTCGCCCCGGCCGTTGGTGAGGACGACCGTGGAGGCGCGCGTGCCGTACTTCGGGCTTCGGATGAAGATCGATGAGAGGAGCCGCTCCCATTCGAGGCCGACGCCGGTGTCCGGAAGTTCGTCGTCGGGGGCTTTCGTCTCGTCGGCGAGGAGGGCGAAGAGCGCTTCGGGCTCGATCCGGTCTGTT
Source organism: Rhodocaloribacter sp. (assembly GCF_056451265.1). NCBI lineage: Bacteria > Pseudomonadati > Rhodothermota > Rhodothermia > Rhodothermales > Rhodothermaceae > Rhodocaloribacter > Rhodocaloribacter sp. The sequence goes on from NZ_JBWOPL010000019.1 coordinate 13,814, forward strand.
TCGAGGATCGCCCGGAGGCCGGCCTTTGCGCGGACGACCTTCGGCCACGGGGTGTCGAGGAGGTGGTTGCTCAGACCGTACAGCCCCGACGCGAGGGTCCGGCGCGCGCCCCGGTTCGAGAAGTAATGGAGCGCTCCGCCCGCGCCGACGAGAAGGTTGAAGCCATGGTACCGGTCGGCTTCGGGCGCGAGGCGGTCGAGGAAGGCGGCCGGGGGGTCGTCGCCGAGGAGGAAGCGCACCGGCAGGCGTCCGCGCGAGGGCGCCTCGGGCTGCTCACGCCCCGCCTCACGGTAGTTCGTCACCGTGGCGAAACGCCCGGTGCGCGTGAGGCCGAGCCACGTGCCGCCGCCCCGAAGGTCGCGCCCGGCGAGGAGATCCGGCGCATCTTCCCAGAAATCCATCGGGGCCGTCGGGCGGTCGAGGAACTCGTCCCGGTTCGAGAGGAAGACGAACGGGTACGCGCTGCTCTGGCGAAAACTGAAGGCGATGAGACACATCGGCGACACACCCCTTCGGTCAGGAGCCGCCCGGAGCGGACGATCTGCGCGTGGCCGTGAGCGGGAAAGAGCCGAAGCCCGGCACCTCGATGCGTCCCGTCATCGCGTCGCCCTCGACGGTGACCTCGGCGGTCGTGCGCGACTTCTGCCCGTCGAGGTCGAGCAGGGCGGCGAAGGAGAAGGTCTTGCCGTCGAAAGAAGCGTCTTCGATGGGCACGGTTTGAAACAGCACGTCCACCTTGAGCCGGCCGGTGTACGTCCCGTCGGCGTAGTGCACCGTGAGCGTGCCCGGCGCATTGCCCTGCGGTGTGTTTTTCACCACATAGTCCCACGTTCCCACGACGGCCGGCGTCTTCGGCGTCGAGCGGAGCAGCCCGCACCCGGCAGTGAAGAACAGGAGTGGAAGGACGACGAGGGCAAGCCGGCGGAGAGAGACGCTTTTCATCGGGTTGATCTTCAAAGGAAAGGAAGGTGAGACGGGTTGGAACGGGGCACAAGTTCCGGTTTTCGCGTGCGGAAATCAACCGCCGGCGCTCAACCGAATTTCTCGACGGCGAGCAGCCACGGGGGCGCGTTTCGCTGGTTGACGAAGCGGTACGTCAAGGCCTGGAAGCGACGCTGGTCGAGTGTTTCGGCCCACGCCGCTACGGCGTCGGACTCCTCCGCCCCGCCCGGATGTCCGGCGTACACGACGACCGTGAGCACGCCGCCCGGCGCGAGGACGTCGAGGGCGGCGGAGAGGGCCGGGATCGTCGTTTCGGGCCGGGTGATGCGGCGGTGGTCGCCCCCCGGCAGATAGCCGAGGTTGAACGTGACGGCCCGCACCCGCCCGACGGCCTCCGGCGGCAGCGCCGCGCGCATGGCCTCGTGGCCTCTTTCGAAGAGCGTCACACGTCCGGCGAGCCCGGCCGCCTCGAGCCGGCGACGGGTGCGTCGGAGCGCCTCGGACTGCACGTCGAAGCCAAAGACCCGTCCCGTTTCACCGACGCGCTCGGCCAGGAAACACGTGTCGCGCCCGTTCCCGACCGTCGCGTCCACAGCGAGGGCCCCGGCTTCGAGCGCCGCCCCCGCCAGACCCTTTGCGAAGTCGAGCGGTTTTTCGAGAATCATCGCGGCGCGGGTGTTCAGGCCTGAAGGACGAAGTCGCAGAGGGTGAGACGGCACGCGCCGGCGTGATACCGTTCCAGGGTGCGCCCGGCCTCCTCCGCCGTACGGCCGAAGACGACGAGGCCGTCCTCGTGCCCGCCCATGACGAAGATGCCGAGCCTGCGCGCCTCGCTTTCCCGGAAGAGCCGTCGCACCTCCGCGGCCATCTCGGGCGTGCCGTAAGCCACCGAGGCGCGGGTCTCGGGCAAGCCGAGGGTGCGGGCGTTGTGCCAGATCTCCGGGCTGTGCACGTGCATCACGAAGCGCACCGCCTCGTCGAGGGCATAGATCGTCCCGTGCGTCATCGACTCCGAAGAAGGGCGGATCGGCCCCTCGGACACGACGAGGTTCTCCTCCGGGAAACAGGCCTCGACGACGGCATAATGGCGCCCGTCGAGGACGGGAAGGCCGCCCGTCTGCGTGCCGGTGATGACGAAGCGGCGGCGATGCGGCGGGCGCAGAAGCGGGCCGATGCGGGCGCTGACGTTGCCGTAGGCCTCGCCGCCGTACCGGTTCGGATCCTTCCCGATCAGCCGGGCCGCATACAGCTTCTGCCGCCACAGGTTGAGCCTCCGGATCTGCGCGTAGACCAGCGGCGGCCCCTTCCGGTGCCGGAGTCGAAACTTGATGACGCCTTCCTGCCGGTCCATGCCTTCGCTCCGCTTCGTGGGATGCCCGCGCTCCCAGTATAGAAAAAAGAGCGGGGCCGTAAAACCCCGGAGCGTCGATTCCAGGCCCGCCGGGGCGCCGCGGAGCGAAAAAGTGAACGCATCGGGGCGCGCGCATTGCGTGGGCGGACGCGGCGTGTTAGGTTTCGAGGCCCTTCCCACTCATGAACGGTGCGTGCTCATGAAACAGCGTGTCCTCATCCTCGGCGCCGCCGGCCGGGACTTCCACACCTTCAACGTCTTCTTCCGCGACGACGACCGGTACGAGGTCGTCGCCTTCACAGCCACGCAGATCCCGAACATCGAGGGGCGGCGGTATCCCATCGAGCTTGCCGGGCCGCGCTATCCCGAAGGCATCCCCATCGTGCCGGAGGACGACCTCGAAGCGCTCATCCGGGCGCACGACATCGACCTCGCCGTCTTCGCCTACAGCGACGTCTCGCACGAGCACGTGATGCACCTCGGCGCGCGCGCGACGGCCGCCGGAGCGAGCTATCTCCTCCTCGGGCCGCGCCAGACGATGCTCACCTCCGCAAGGCCCGTGGTGGCGGTGTGCGCCACGCGGACGGGCTCGGGCAAGAGCCAGACGAGCCGCCGCGTGGCCGCGCTGCTCACCGAACACGGCCGACGCGTCGCCGTCGTGCGCCACCCGATGCCCTACGGCGACCTCGCGCGGCAGGCCGTCCAGCGCTTCGCCACCTACGAGGACCTCGACCGCCACGAAACGACCATCGAAGAGCGCGAAGAGTACGAACCCCACCTCGACGCCGGACGCATCGTCTACGCCGGGGTGGACTACGAGGCCATCCTTCGACGCGCCGAAGAGGAGGTCGACATCATCGTGTGGGACGGCGGAAACAACGACTTCAGCTTCTTCCGCCCGGACCTCCTCTTCGTCGTGATGGACCCGCACCGCCCGGACCACGCCCTCCACTACCACCCCGGCGAAACCAACGCCCGCATGGCCGACGTGATCGTGATCAACAAGGTGGACACGGCTTCCTTCGAAGATGTGCTGACCACCCGCCGCGTAGCCGCCGAACTCAACCCCGAGGCGACCCTCATCGAAGCGGCGAGCCCGATCTTCGTCGAGGACGGCGCGCAGATTCGGGGCAAACGGGTGCTCGTCGTCGAAGACGGCCCCACGCTCACCCACGGCGGGATGGCTTTCGGCGCGGGATGGATCGCCGCCCGGCGGTACGGCGCCGCCGAGATCGTGGACCCGCGTCCGTTTGCCGTCGGCTCCATCGGAGAGACGTACGCCCGGTATCCGACCACCGGCCCCGTGCTTCCCGCAATGGGCTACGGGAAAACGCAGATGGAGGAACTCGCGGCCACCATCACCCGCGCCGAAGCCGACCTCGTCCTCGTCGCCACCCCCATCGACCTCCGCCGCGTCATCTCCTTCGACAAGCCCGCGCTCCGGGCGCGATACGAGCTTCAGGAAATCGGCGAACCCACGCTCCGGGACATCCTCGACGACTTCGTGGAAGCACTACCGTGAGTGTCCGGCCTTCCCGCGTCCGAGCCTAAATCTTGCTCAGGAAATACGGGAGCATTTTCCGCCAGGTGGGCCAGTCGTGCGGCATGTCGTAGCCCCAGAGGTCCAGCTCGTGCGGGATCCCTTTCGTGTGAAGGATCCACGAGAAGTGTTTCGCGGCCTCGGGGCTCTCATAGGCTCCCTGGCCCGAAGCGATGATGATCCGTTTCTGCCGGAGTTGCTCCAGGAGGTGCTCGTCGTTCAGGTTCGGCACATAGTCGGCAGGGGAGTTGAAATACACGTCCTCGTCCCAGTAGCCTTTCGTGTAGGTTTTGAGGTCATAGACGCCGCTCATGGCAACCGTGCCCGCGAAGAGGTCGGGACGCCGGAAAAGCGTGTTGAGCGCGTGCAGGGCGCCGAGCGACGCCCCGGACGTGATGATCGGGACCTGGCCCTTGCAATCGTTGAAGATGAACGGGACCACTTCCTCGGACACGTAGCCGTTGTACTGTTGATGCCGGATCGCCTTGTGGCGCGGGTGCATCTCGTCGTTGAGCCAGCTCTCCCGGTTGATGCTGTTGATCGAGTACACCTTGCACGTTCCGCTTTCGATGAGCGGCGCGAGCGCGTCGATCATCTGGAAACGTTCGTATTCGAGAAAATCGGCGGCAGCGGTCGGAAAAAGGAGCACGGCAAACCCGTAGTGCCCGTAGGCCACAATCTCCATTTCCTTGTTGAGGCGGGGACTCCACCAGCTTTGTATCTCCCTTCGCATGGACAATCTATCGTTTAGAAATCTTTTCAGGACACAAGAAAACGCGCGGCGGGCGCCCAGGACGGGGACGCTCACCACGCGTGCGACCAAAGTACGAAACCCCGAACCGGCAGATTCCGCTCAAATATTAGACTTTTGAGAATTTGCTTCGTGCATCCTCGCTCATCTCCCCACGCGCTTCATCGCGTCGAGGTCGTCATAGTCGATGGCTTCCCGGAGGTCGTCGAGGTCGCTCTCGTCGAGGTCGCGGCCTTTCGCCTCGACGGTCACCACGAAGCGCTCTCCGACGACGATCTCCATCTCGTACGTTCTCCATGACCCTTCGCGCTCGAACCGTTCGTGGGCGGGGAACCCCTGATAGGTGAGCGTGCGCTCGAAGCCCCAATCCCCCTCCCGGTCGATGTCCAGGTCGAGCCAGTCCAGCCCGGTCATGGCGGCGCGGCGAAGCGATCCGAGGTCGACGATGGTCAGTTCCATTTCGCGGTCGTCGTCTTCATACTCGGCGGTGACCTTCGAGAGGTGGATGCCGAGCGCGCCGACCCGTTCCCCTTCCACATCCACGCGCTTCATGCCGGCCACACGGCGAGGCAACAGGTCTTCAAGCTTTCGCCAGTCGACGGGCTTCACGCCGCCCTCGTCCCGGAACGCATCGCCGAGCCGACGCATCTTTTCGCCGAAGCCGCGCAGGACGTCGCCGAAGGGGCGGTCGAAGACATCGGCGGCTTCTTCCCACGCTTCGAGCGCTTCCTCCCGGGCCTCGCGCGCCTCTGCCCAGTCCTCATCCAGACGCCGCCGCTTGTTTTCGGCCAGATGTGCCCGGGCCTCCTGCGCGCGCTCCCAGGCTTCCTCGGCGCGTTCGCGCGCTTCCTCCGCCTTGATCCACGTGTCCTCGGAGCCTTCCTCCACGGCCTTTTCCGCCCACTCCTCCGCTTCCTCATACCGTTCTTCCGCCCGCTCGATCAGCGCGCGTTCCTCGCGCACCTCGTCCGCGCACCCGACCCCAAAAAACAGGAGGGCGGCCAGGGGAATGATTCGTTTCCACATGATGGTCTCCGGTAGGATGGCTCAAGAAAGTCAATGCCGGCGCTCAAAAACCAGCGCCTCTCCCGGCTCTACGGAAAAGGCGCTGATTTTGTGTCAACCGGCGGAACCCGTATGGGCGCACGCCTATTGTTCGAGTTGGAGCGAGGTTTTCGTCTTCATGTCGAGCGGCCACGTCATCGCGCCGTCGTTGACGAGCATGTCGCCCGAGACGTGCTGTTCCATCTCCGACGCCACGACCATGCCGCTGCCGACCTCCATGGTGGCCGTGCCTTTCTGCGTGCCCGAGAGGTCGAGTACGATCTCCATCCCCCCCATGTTCATCGGCTCATCGCTCGCCGCCGTGATGTTGCTCCGGACGGAGAGCTCTGCCCGGCCGCCTTCGATCGTCTCCACCCGGTACGTGGTGGCGATTTTCAGCGGGAGTCCGGTGTTGAGCACGATGTCTTTCGACCACGTGTCTCCGACGCCGACCGGCTCCTCGGGGTAGATGGCGAACATCGTTTCCATCTGTGACTTGATCGCCTCGGCTCCGAACTGCCGCCGCAACCCCTGTTCCACCTGCGCTTTCATGGTGGGGTCAATCTCCTCGAACTGTTTCATGACGTTCGCCAGCATCTCATCCACGCCGGCAACGTCTTGCACGAGTCCCATCTCGTTGAACGTCAGCGTCAGGCTCTGGCCCTGAAGCCCGGCAAACCCCTTCGCCTGCATCGGCAGCGTCTCCGGCGGGTTCTCCGAATCGTAAAGGATGTCGCCCATCGGACCGGACTGTTCGAAATAGATCCGGTAATAGGTGACTTTCACCCGGTAGACGCCGTCGTCGGCGCTGAGCACGTCGTACCGGTAGCCCATCCCGATTTTCTGTTTGACGGCCTGCTCCTGCCCCATGACCACCTGGTTGATGTCCTGATCGATGAGGTTGTAGAGCCGGTAGGAGTCGCCGGCCTTCAGGTGGAGGCGGAGCGAGACTTTGTCGTTGTGGAAGGCCGTCGATGCCGCCAGCACGATGAAAAGCAGCAACAACCCGACGGTTTTCTTGAAAGGGTTCATAAGTTTGATTTCCCGTTGATGGTAAGGATAAAAAAGGGAGCGCATCGAGGCGGTCCATCGTAGGCCGGAAGCTGACCGGCGCTCCGGTTGCTCCGTACGCCCCGAGAGTCCGGAGGATGCACACGCGTGGGGGCCATGCCCCGCAAAGGTGCGAGACGCCGATCATTCCCGCCGGAAACACGGCGTCTCGCCTCCGAGCGGATCACGGCGTTTCGGTGCGCGCGTCACATGTTGCGCCGGTACTGCCCGCCGACCTCGAAGAGCGCCTGCGTGATCTGGCCGAGCGAGCACACTTTGACGGTCTCCATGAGCGCCTCGAAGACGTTGCCGCCGGAGCGGGCCGTTTCCTTGAGCGTCTCGAGCGCCGCCGTCGCCCGCCCGGCGTTTCGTCGCTGGAAGGCGCGAAGCATCTCGATCTGACGGCGCTTCTCCTCTTCCGTCGAGCGCATCAGCGCCACCGGCCCCTTGTCTTCCCCGCTCTGGCCGTTCTTCGGAAGAAACGTGTTGACGCCGATGACGGGAAGCTTGCCGGAGTGCTTCAAACGCTCGTAATGGAGCGACTCTTCCTGAATCTTGCCCCGTTGATACATCGTCTCCATCGCCCCGAGCACGCCGCCCCGGTCGTTGAGGCGCTCGAATTCGCGGAGCACCGCTTCCTCGACGAGGTCCGTCAGCTCCTCGATGATGAAAGCGCCCTGAAGCGGGTTCTCGTTCTTCGCCATGCCGAACTCCCGGTTGATGATGAGCTGGATGGCGATGGCTCGCCGCACGCTCTCCTCCGTCGGGGTAGTGATGGCTTCGTCGTAGGCGTTCGTGTGGAGGGAGTTGCAATTGTCGTAGATCGCCAGCAGAGCCTGGAGCGTGGTGCGGATGTCGTTGAACTGGATCTCCTTCGCGTGCAGGCTTCGGCCCGACGTCTGGATGTGGTACTTTAGCTTCTGGCTGCGTTCGTTCGCGCCATACTTCTCCCGCATCGCCACGGACCAGATGCGCCGCGCCACGCGCCCGATGACGCTGTATTCCGGGTCCATGCCGTTCGAGAAGAAGAACGACAGGTTCCGCGCGAAGGCGTCCACGTCCATCCCGCGCGAGCGATAGTATTCGACGTACGTGAAACCGTTCGAGAGCGTGAAGGCGAGCTGCGTGATCGGATTCGCGCCGGCCTCGGCGATGTGATAGCCGGAGATAGAGACCGAGTAGAAATTCCGAACGTCGTGGTCGATGAAATACTGTTGCATGTCTCCCATGGCGCGGAGGGAGAACTCGGTCGAGAAGATGCACGTGTTCTGCGCCTGATCTTCCTTCAGGATGTCCGCCTGCACGGTCCCGCGCACGACGCGAAGCGCCCGTTCGCGGATCGCTTCATACTCCTCCGCCGAGAGCACGCCCCAGTCGACGAGGTCGGAGCCGGTGCATCCGAGCAGTCCGAGACCGGAGCCGTCGTGCGTCTCGGGCAGGCCCTCTTCCGGACCGCCCGGACCATAGGGGACGTATGCGGGCCGTTGCGGGCCGAGCTTTTCGGTGATGACGCGATCAGCCGCTTCCCATCGCCCCTGCTCCCGGAGGTAGTACTCGACCTGCTGATCGATGGCCGTGTTGAGAAACATCGCGAGCATCATCGGAGCGGGGCCGTTGATGGTCATCGAGACGCTCGTCTTCGGGTCGCACAGGTTGAAGCCGGAATAGAGCTTCTTCACGTCGTCGAGGGTGCAGATGGAGACGCCCGAGTTGCCGACCTTCCCGTAGATGTCGGGCCGTTCGTCGGGGTCGAAGCCGTAGAGCGTCACCGAGTCGAATGCGGTGGAGAGGCGTTTGGCGGGCATGCCGGCGGAGACGAGGTGGAAGCGCCGGTTCGTGCGTTCCGGACTTCCCTCGCCCGCGAACATGCGGGTCGGGTCCTCGTCGCCGGTGCGCTTGAAGGGGAAGACGCCGGCGGTAAAGGGGAAGTATCCGGGCAGGTTTTCGAGGAGCGCGAAGCGCAGCCGCTCGCCGGGGTCCTCGGTGCGCGGAAGCGCCACGCGCGGGATCTTCGTCCCGGAGAGCGACTCGTGAAAGAGCGGCGCCGTAATCTCCCGGTTTCGCACCTGGTACGTGAAGGTATCCTGCCGGTAGGCCTCGGCGAGTTCATCCCAGTTTTCGAGGATGCTTTTCGAACGGGCGTCGAGCTTGTTCCACCAGTGCCGCGCCATCGCGTCCAGGCGGTCGATGAGCGCGTCGCGGTCTTCCGGGGCCCAGGCTTCGACCTGCCTTCGCGCGCCGACGGCCTCGCCCCACTTCCGGGCAAAGGCGACCTGCGCCTCGGCGTGCGCCCGGTACGTCCGGCACGTCTCGGCGATCTCTCCGAGGTAGCGCTGTTGCCGGGGCGGGATGACGGCCAGTTCGGACGGATCGATCTCCGGAAGCGCTTCCTTCCGGTACACACGAGATACGCGCCCGAAATCGAACGTCTCATTGAGATGATCGAGGAGGGCAAGGTACAGACGGGTCACGCCGGGATCGTCGAAATGGGAGGCCATCGTCGGGAAAACGGGCATCTCCTCGGGGGATCGGTCGAAAAGTCCCCGGTTGCGCTGCACCTGTTTGCGCACGTCGCGGAGCGCGTCCTCGCTGCCCCTTTTCTCGAACTTGTTGAGCGCCACGAAGTCGGCCACGTCGAGCATGCCGATCTTTTCGAGCTGGGTGGGCGCGCCGAAATCCTGCGTCATCACGTAGAGGGAGACGTCGGTCAGATCGGCGACCTCGGTGTCGCTCTGCCCGATGCCGGCCGTCTCGACGAGGATGAGGTCGAAGCCGGCGGCGCGGCACACGTCGATGCTTTCGCGGAGGGCTCTGGAGGTAGCCCGGTTGGCCCGACGGGTGGCAAAGCTGCGCATGTAGACCCGGTCGGCGTGCGGCCCGTAGATGGCGTTCATGCGGATGCGATCGCCCAGAAGCGCCCCGCCGGTGCGCCGTTTCGTCGGATCGACGGAGAGCAGGGCAATGTGGAGATCCTCGAAGTCATTGAGGAAGCGCCGGACGAGTTCGTCGGTGAGGGTGGACTTGCCCGCGCCGCCGGTCCCGGTGACGCCGAGCGTGGGGGCGTGGGGGATCTCCGGCACGAGGTCTCGGATCCAGGCTTCGATCTCCACCGGCGCGCTTCCGCCGTCCCCCGCCGCCACGAGCGCGCCGGTGGACTCCCGGTGCTCGATGGCCGTGAGCACCCGCGCCAGCGCCATCGGATCGCGCCGCCGCACGGCTTCCCGCTCGCCGTTGAGTTGCCGGACCGTCGGGAAGTCGCACTGTTCGAGCATGTAATTGATCATCCCCTGAAGCCCCATCCGAAGGCCGTCGTCGGGCGAGAACACTTTACAGATGCCGTACGCTTCGAGCTCGGCGATCTCTTCCGGCACGATCACCCCGCCGCCGCCGCCGAAAATCCTGACGTGCCCGGCCCCGCGCTCCTGGAGGAGATCATACATATATTTGAAAAACTCCATGTGCCCGCCCTGATACGACGAGACGGCGATGCCCTGCACGTCCTCTTCGATGGCGGTATCGACGATCTCCTGCACCGAGCGGTTGTGGCCCAGATGGATCACCTCCGCCCCGCTCGCCTGCAGGATGCGGCGCATGATGTTGATCGCCGCGTCGTGCCCGTCGAAGAGGCTCGCGGCGGTGACGAAACGGATGGTGTGCCTGGGTTTATAGATCGTTGCTTCCATGGGGCCGCGACGCTTCGTTCGAAAAAGTGAATCCGACGGAATGGTTATTCGGTCGCATTGAGGTAGGAGACGTACTGCACCGCCGACTCTTGCTCCAGCGCTTCGACGGCGGCTCCTTCTGCCCCCGGCGCGACGGCGATGACGAGTTCGTTCGGCGTCTTCGAGATCATGTGGATCCGGAGGTGCGGGACCCGTTCCGCCGTCATGCGCGCCCGGGCTTTCGTCGCCGTTTCGGAGAAGGTAAGGGTCACCTGATACCGATCAAAGCCTTCGGTGTGGAGCAACCGTTGCGCCGAGAGGGTGGAATCCTCCCGCACCGCCTCCCGAAGACCGGCTTCCATGTCCGCCACCTCCACGTCCACGACGAGCGGAGCCGTCTCGAGCCGGGCGCGCTCTTCGGGGGTCAGGGGCCGGGCCGAGGCCGCCCACACGCGCACCGGGTTGTAGTACGACTCGACGACCGCGAAGCCGTGCGCCCGCACGAGCGCGCGCGCGTCCGCCTCCGAGACCTCCGGGCCGAACGTCACCGCCAACCGACCCGCGACGAGGTGGTATTCCTCCGGGATTTCGTATTCGACGGTCTGAGCCGTCCCCGGATGAACCGGGAGGCTGAACAGGAAAGCGCAAAGCAGAAGCGGGTATTTTCTCATAAAAACCGGGGTTCGGGTAAAACCGGGGTTCGGGCGCTCGGGAATCGCGCGGTGCGCCGCATGGCTTCCGGACGGCCTACGCCCTCCATAACGCCTTGCCGCCCTCCGGGTTTTGCGGAGCCTGCGCCCGGCCCGTCCGGGGGGCCGACGGGCGAGACTTCGCACGCGAAAGGGCAGCGGAGCCGCTCCCCCACTGCCCTTCGCAAACGTCGTGCGTCGGTCGCCTCACCCGGCGACGAGCGCCTGTTTGGCCGCCTCATAGTTGGCCGCGACCTGCTCCCAGTTTACCACGTTCCACCATTGCGCGATGTACTGGGGCCGGCGGTTCTGATAGTGGAGGTAATAAGCGTGCTCCCACACGTCGAGGCCGAGAATCGGAACGTGTCCGAACATGTAGGGGCTGTCCTGGTTCGCCGTCGATCCGACGTGGAGCTTGCCTTCGGCGTCGAAGCCGAACCAGGCCCAGCCACTGCCGAAACGGTTGGCGGCCTGGCTGGAGAACTGCTCTTTGAACGACTCGAACGAACCAAACACCTCGTCGATGGCGTCGGCCAGTTCCCCCGTGGGCGCGCCGCCTCCGTCGGGCGACATCACCGGCCAGAAGAGGCTGTGGTTGGCATGGCCTCCGCCGTTGTTGCGCACGGCCGTGCGGATCTTCTCCGGCACGCGCTCGATGTCGCGAAGCAGATCCTCGATGGACTTGCTCTGAAGCTCGGGATAACCTTCGAGTGCGGCGTTGAGTTTGTTGACGTAGCCCTGATGATGCTTCGTGTGATGGATCTCCATCGTCATCGCATCGATATAGGGTTCCAGGGCGTCGTAAGCATAGGGCAAAGCGGGAAGGGAATGTGCCATGGTTCCTCCAGTTTGGGTGGTTGAAAAGCCTCTCGGGATCCTTCGATGAGTGCTCGACATGAACGTCGCGAGCGGCGAAAATGTTTTCTCGCGCCCGTCCTCCACCGCTTCACGCTTCCCCGGGGAAAACCTCTTTTCGGCCCGCACACGGCTTCGATCCCGGCGCGGCGCGCGTTCATTCCAGCCCCACGGCGCGGCGCATCTTGTGCCAGTCTTCGGCGGAGAGCAGTTCCTGTTCGTGCAGTTCATCGAGGGCGGCGCGGACGGCTTCGAGGTCGGTCTCGACGCCCGGGCGCGGAAACGGCGGCTCGTCGTTGCTCTCCGGCTCCCCCGCATGTCGGGCTTCCATCTCCGCTTCGGCCCCGCGAATCATGGCCTCATGGAGAAACCGCGCCACGTACTCGGCGGCCTCCGGTTTGCCCGAAAAATCGAGCTCCATCGTGACGGTCGCCCGGCCCCGGTTCACGTCGATCTCGACCTTCTTTCCACTGATGAACTTCTTCTTCGTATGCACGCGGACGAGATCGGCGTACCGGATTTCCTGCGGCTCTTCGAGGTCGTTGTTCTGAAAGACGAACCGTTGTTCTCCGAAGACCGCCCCGTCTTTGGCGCTTCCCATCAGTGTGGCGTCGTAGAGCGCGACGACCTCCTCGGCCTTCATCGAGGCGGCATAGTCCTTGAGCGCGTTACGGAGCTTGTGCTCGGGGATGTACGGGGTCACGTACAGCCCGATCTTCGGCGCGTGCGGGATCAGTTCGAGAATGAGATCCTTCATGACTTGACTTTCAGACGAGGGTTGGCTGCATCTCGTCGTGAGCGCCGTCGGAGCGCGAGACAGGCGTGAAGGGCAGGCTCAGGGCAACGGCAGCGCGGCCAACCCGCCGATCGCGTCGAAGAAACTCTGCGTCAGTCCGAGCAACTGCGGCGTGACGCCGAGCACGAGCAGCAGCGCCGCACACACGACGAGCACCACTGCCGAGGCACGCGGCACAACGAACGCCGCCCGGCGCACGTCCTCCGGCTCCTCGTCGGGCGACTTCATCCAGAGCACGAAGAGCACACGCAAATAGTAATAGCCGGAGATGACGCTCGTCAGCACGGCCACGATGACGAGCCACGTCAGCCCCGCATCGACGGCGGGCGCAAAGACGGCATACTTGCCGAGGAAGCCGCCCAGGGGCGGGAAACCGGTGAGGCTGAACATGAAGAAGCCCATCGTCACGCCGAGGAGGGGGCGGCGATAGCCCATGCCGGCGAGCGAGTCGATGGTCTGCACCCGGCCCTCCTTGCCGTCCCATTCGAGCAACGCCACCACGCCGAAGGCGCCGATGTTCATCACGGTGTAGACGAGCAGGTAGAAGAGCGCGCCGCTGTAGCCTGCCGTCGTGCCGGCGGCAAGGCCCACCAGCACGTATCCCGCATGGGCAATCGACGAATAGGCCAGCATCCGTTTGAGGTTCGACTGCGCCAGCGCCACCACATTGCCGATGACGACCGTGAAGAGTGCGATCACGGCCAGCACCATGCCCCAGCGCTCCGGCGGCAAGGCATAGAAAAGCACGAGGATCAGCGCCGAAAACGCCGCCGTCTTCGAAGCCGTAGACATATAGCCGGTGAGGGTCGTCGGAGCGCCCTGATACACGTCCGGCGTCCACATGTGGAACGGCGCGGCGCTGACCTTGAAGAGGAAGCCGATGAACAGCAGGGAAACGCCGGCCCAGAACATGATCTCCCGTCCCGACGCCTCGAAGCCCGCGCGCATCTCAGGAAGGTACATCGTGCCCGTGGCGCCGTAGAGCAACGCGATGCCGTAGAGGAAAAAGCCCGTCGAGAACGCGCCCAGGAGGAAATACTTGAGCGCGCTTTCCACCGCCCCGTCATCCTCCCGCACCAGCCCGGTGAGCACGTACAGGCTGATCGACATCGTCTCCAGCCCGACGAAGATGGCGATGAGGTTGTTCGCCGAACCGAGCACCATCATCCCGGCGGTGGCAAAGAGGAGGATGGCGTACACCTCGCCGTAATTGTGACGGATCTGCTTGAGATAAGGGATCGACAGGATGACGGTCAGGAGCGCGGCCCCGAGGACGACGATGTTCACGAACGAGGCAAAACCGCCCGTGCGGATCATGCCGAGGTAGGCCGTGCCCGTCTCGCCGGTCAGACCGAAGGCCTCCCACACGATGCCCACGCCCAGCGTCGCCACGCTCAGCCACGGGATCGACGGATGGTTGTTTCGAAACGCGTCGATGACGACCGCGGCAAGACCCGCCAGCACCATCAGCACCAGCGGAAGCGTCCGGCCCATATCGGACCACATGGAGGCGTATGCCTGAGAAAGTTCCATATGCTTGCAAGACAGGGGTTTAGACCCAACTAAAATTCTCGAGGGCGAGGGCGAGATCCACATCGCGCGAGGTCACCCGATCGCCGGCGTCGTGGGTCGTCAGCGCCACGGTGACGCGGTTGTACACATTGGTCAGCTCCGGATGGTGATCGCGCTCCTCCGCCTCGAACGCGATGCGAACGATGAAGCTGACCGCCTCCCGGAAGCTCGACAGCACGAACGTTTTCCTCAGGCTGCGCCCGTCGTACGCCCAGCCCGGCAATCCGGTCAGGGCGGCTTCGATCTCCGTATCGGTCAGGGGTTCACGCATAACGCACGCTCATGATGCCGGATAGCCTACAAAATCCAGCCGCTGTAGAAAACGGCGTAGATGATGAAGTAGATGGGAAGCAGGATCGGAATGGAGTACCGGAGCACGTATCCCATGAACGAAGGCGTCTCGACGCCGTTCGCCTCGGCGATGGCCTTCACCATGAAGTTCGGCGCATTCCCGATGTAGGTCATCGCTCCGAAGAAGACGGCCGCCACGGAGATCGCCTGCAGGAAGTACCACGATTCCGGATGCGCCATCTCAGGCAAGGCCATATCTTTAACCTGCGCCGGCACGTTCACGTCCAGGCCGAACTTGCCCATCGCGGCAGCCACGAAGTTGAGGTACGTCGGCGCGTTGTCGAGGATGCCCGAGAGCGCGCCCGTGCTCCAGTAGAACATCCCGACCGTCAGCGACTCGTGATGCGCGTGCGCGAACTCGCTGATGAGCTCGAGCGCCGGCTGCATCGTCGCGAAGATGCCGAGGAACAGCCAGCCCACCTCGCGAATGGGCTCGAAGTTGAATTCGTTCAACGCCATCGCCTCCTTGTCCGCCGTCTTGAAGGCCAGGTAGGCGACGAGGAACATGCCGGCCTCCCGGATGCCAAAAGGCAAATGGAAGCCGAAGGGCAGGTGCAGGTTTTTCGGGCTCGGCACCCACGAGAAAACGTTCGGGTCGACGAAAACGAGCACGATGATCAGGAAGACCCATGCGAAGCTCTTGCTGCCCCGCACCCCGAGCATCGGCTTGCTCGGATCCGGCTCCGGACCGGCTTCCCTGTTCCGGCGGTCGAAGAAGTAGAAGACCGCCAGGATCATGATGGTCGTCGGCAGCCAGATGTACCAGACGTGCGTGAACGTCCAGAAGAAGGGCACGCCGCGCAGGAAACCGAGGAAGAGCGGCGGGTCGCCGATGGGGGTGAGCGCGCCGCCCACGTTGGCGACGAGGAAGATGAAGAAGACGATGTGGTACGGCTTCAGCCGTCCCTTGTTGAGCCGCATGTACGAGCGGATGAACAGCATCGCCGAGCCGGTGGTGGCGATCAGGTTGGCGATGATCGAGGCCACCAGCAGCAGGATGATGTTGTTGCGCGGATTGCCCCGCGCGTTGATGCTCACGAAGATCCCGCTCGCAGCAATGAACAGGGACGCCACCAGCGCGATGAAGGACAGGTATTCGTCGACGGCGTGCTGCACCGGCGTGACCGTCCCCATCCCGAAGATGTAGTAGAAAATGACGACCAGCCCCAGCCCGATGGCGTACTTCGGATAGTGGTGATGCCAGTGATGGGCGTAGAAAAGCGGCCCCGTAGCGATCATCAACAGGATGATGACAAAGGGCAACACGAGCCATACCGGCGGCGACGGACCGTGTTCTTCACCTTCCGCTTCCTGACCCTCTCCTTCCGACGCCGCCTCACCGGCATGGGC
The DNA here is from genome assembly GCF_056451265.1 of Rhodocaloribacter sp. NCBI lineage: Bacteria > Pseudomonadati > Rhodothermota > Rhodothermia > Rhodothermales > Rhodothermaceae > Rhodocaloribacter > Rhodocaloribacter sp. The sequence continues at coordinate 29,767 of NZ_JBWOPL010000019.1, forward strand.
TTCTTGAGCCGCCTCATCGGGGGCGTCCGAGACTTCCTGCGCCGCCGCCTCCTGCGCCGCCGCCTCCTGCGCCGCCGCCTCGGCTTCCGCCTCCTGCGGCAAGGCGGCATACGCCCGGGCGAGCGGGCCGGACGTCGCGGCGACGTTGCTGATCGACGTGACGAGGTTTTCGGCCCGAGCCGGGAGCGGGGTCAACGCCGAGCCCGTGCACAGAACCCCCAACACGATCAGCAGGATAACGCGCGCGGATGCACGCCGAAACACACCGGGTCTCAGGTTCAATCTATCCATGCTATTGGAGTGGTTGTGCGTCTAAGAACAAAAGGTATTTCCGGGATCGACCTATTCCGACACTTCTTTACCCTCCGCCGTCTCACCGGACGAATGATCCTGCAGGACCTCGAATCGCGCTCCATCGAAAGCCGCAGCCGCCATGTCCGCACGCTCGGCCTCGAGGAGTACGGCGGCCCGTTTCGCTTCCATGGACTCAAGCAGAAACCGCGTCATCGGCTCGCTGACCTGAAGGAAAGGATTGGGCGCCAGGCCGAGCACCGCCATGAGCACGACGAGCGGGACCAGGAGCGCGACTTCCCGGAAGTTCAGGTCTTTCATCGTCCGGTTCTCCTCGTGCGTGATCGCGCCCCAGAACACCCGGTAGATCATCCACAGAAGATACACCGCCGCGAAGATGACGCCCGTGGTGGCCACCGCGATGAGGGCCGGGCTTCCGATGACGGCGCTCTTGAACGAGCCGACCAGGATCATGAACTCGCCCACGAAGCCGTTCAGCCCCGGCAGCCCCGCCGAGGCGAGCACGGAGAAAATCATGAAGAACGCGAGCACCGGCGTCACCCGCGCGAGGCCCCCGTAGTCGGCCATCAGCCGGGTGTGGCGGCGTTCGTAAAGCATGCCCACGATGAGGAAGAGCGCGCCCGTCGAAAGGCCATGGTTGATCATCTGAATGAGCGCCCCCTGCATCGACTCGACGGTGAAGGCGAAGATGCCGAGCACGACGAAGCCGAGGTGACTCACCGACGAGTAGGCGACGAGCTTCTTCGCATCCGGCTGCGCGCGGGAGACGAGCGCCCCGTAGACGATGCCGATGACGGCGAGCACGGCGAAGAGCATGGCGTATTCCTGCGCCGCGTTCGGGAAAAACGGAAGACAGAAGCGCACGAGACCGTACGTGCCCATCTTCAGAAGCACGCCCGCCAGGATGACCGAGCCGCCCGTGGGCGCCTGCACGTGCGCGTCGGGGAGCCATGTGTGCAGCGGGAAAAGCGGCACCTTGATGGCGAAGGCAAGCGCGAAAAGGAAGAAAAGCCACGTCTGCTCCGCCACCGGGATGTTGTATTCGAGCAGCTTGTACCAGTCCGTCGTGAAGACCCCCGCATTCACCGCATCACCCGCCTGATAGCCGAGATACAGGATGGCGACGAGCAACAGCAGCGAGCCGACCATCGTGTAGAGCACGAACTTGATGGCGGCATAGATCCGGTTCTCCCCCCCCCAGATCCCGATGATGAAGTACATCGGAATGAGGGTCACCTCAAAGAAAATGTAGAAGAGAAAGACGTCGTACGAGGTGAAGACGCCGGTGACGCCCGTCTGCAAAATCAGGAGCAAGACGTAATACGCCTTCAGATGCTTGCTGATGTACGTCCACGAGGAGAGTACGACGATGGGGCCGAGGAGCGTCGTCAGGAGCACGAGCAGGAGGCTGAGCCCGTCAACCCCGACGAAGTATTTGACGTCGAAGCCGGCCGGAAACCAGGCCGCCGACCGGTCGACGAACTGCGCCGTGGTCGCCGACGGATCGAAGCCCATCCACAGCCCGAGCGAGACGACGAACGTGACCGTGGTCGTGACGAGCGCCGTCCACCGGATCGCGTTGGCGCTGCGGAGCGCCAGCGTCAGCGCCGCCCCGACGAGCGGCAGAAAGATGACAATGGAAGTAAGCCCCATGTTGTTTTCGATCTTCGTTCTCCGTAGCCGGCCCTTCCCTCGGCCCGGCGCAACCGGCGCGGCGAAAGAGGCCCGGCGCGGAAAGCGCATTACCCAAAGAGCATCAGCGCGATGATCAGCACCACGCCGAAAACGATGGCGACGGCATACGACTGTACGATGCCGGTTTGCAGCAGACGCAGGCCCCGGCTGACCCCGGCGGTCAGCTTCGCCACGCCGTTGACGATCCCGTCGACCACGCGCCGGTCGAACGGCGCAAGCCCTTCTTCCGCCCCCTCGACGACCGCCCGGACGAACGTGGCGCGGTAGAACTCGTCCACGTGATAGCGTTCGGAGGCCCACTGATAGAGCTTGCCGAAGGTGCTCCGGAGGCGGGCGTCAAAGGCGAGCGCGTGCTGCTGGTACCACTGCCAGGCCAGCCCCACGCCGACGAGCGCGATCAGCGAGCCGAGGGCGATCAGCCCCCATTCGAGCGCGAGCGGCACGTGCGTGTGCACCTCCGCTTCGAGCACCGGGCCGTGTTCCCCGGCCAGCCAGTGATGGATCCAGTTCAACTCCCCATGCGCGATCACAGCCGGCAGCCCGACGAACCCGCCCACGACCGAGAGCACGCCGAGCACCCACAGCGGCAACGTCATCGTCCACGGCGACTCGTGCGGGTGCACCTTGTCGGCCATCGGCCAGCGTTCCTTGCCCTCGAACGTGAGCACGTAGCACCGCGTCATGTAAATGGCCGTCAAAATCGCCGTCAGGATGCCGATGCCCCACGCGAACCACGCATAGGGATGGCCGTCATAGCCGTATTCGAAGGCTTTGAAGAGGATCTCGTCCTTCGAGAAGAAGCCCGAGAAGAGCGGAATGCCCGCGATGGCGAGCGTCGAGAGCAGAAACGTCATGCGCGTCGTGGGCATGTATTTCTTCAGCCCGCCCATCGTGCGCATGTCCTGAGGATCGAGCGACCCCTTGCCGTGATGCGCCACTTCGTGTTCGACGTGATGCATCCCGTGAATCACACTCCCGGAGCCGAGGAAGAGGCAGCCTTTGAAGAACGCATGCGTCATCACGTGGAAGATGGCGACGTAGAACGCGCCCACGCCCGAGGCCAGGAACATGTATCCGAGCTGCGAGACCGTCGAATACGCGAGCACCTTCTTGATGTCGTTCTGCGTGATGGCGATGGTGGCCGCCACGAGCGCCGTCAGCGCCCCGACGACGGCGATGACCGTCATGACGGCGGGAGCCGAAAGCACCACGGGTGAGAGCCGCGCCAGGAGGTAGAGCCCGCTCGTGACCATCGTCGCGGCATGGATCAGCGCGGAAACGGGCGTCGGGCCGGCCATGGCGTCGGGGAGCCACGTATAGAGGGGAATCTGCGCGCTCTTGCCCGTTGCCCCGAAGAAGAACAGAAAGACCACCCAGTTGATCGTCGCCTGCGACATCGTCGGTCCCTCGGTGAGCACCACGTCGAAGTCGAGGCTGCCCAGCTCCTTGAAGAGGATGAACATCGCCAGGAGGAAGGCGAAGTCACCGACGCGGTTCATGATGAACGCCTTGTTCGCCGCCGCGCTGTTTTTGAGGTCGGTGTACCAGAAGCCGATGAGCAGATACGAGCACAGCCCCACCCCTTCCCAGCCGAGGAACAGCACCGGGAGGTTGTTGCCGAGCACGAGGTTGAGCATGGCGAAGATGAAGAGGTTCAGATAGGCGAAGAAGCGCCAGAACCCCGGATCCTCGTGCATGTAGCCGATCGAATAGAGGTGGATCAGCCCGCCGACCCCCGTGACGATGAGCGTCATGAGGAGCGAAAGTTGATCGATCCGGTACGCGAAAGACAGATCCAGCTCGCCCGAGGCCATCCACGTGTACATCGTCGCGACGATCGGCTCGCCCTCGAAGGACAGAAAGAGATAGAGCGCGAGCAGGAAGGGGATCGCCACCACGGCCGTCCCGACGCTCCCGATGAGCCCCTCACGGCGCCGGAGCGCGGGGACGAAGAGCGGGACGATGCCGTTGAAAACCGCGCCCGCCAGCGGAAGCAGAAGGATCAGCCGTACGAGAAAGTCTGGTTCCATAGATCGTTTCGGGTTTGGAGGTCGGGGGCCGCCCGCCCGTGCGCGCCGCCCGTCGTCCCGCTGCGATTCAGTATTTGAACAGGTGAATCTGCGTCACGTCCAGCGTGAGCTTGCGCCGGAAGAGCGCGATGATGATCGCCAGCCCGATGGCCGCCTCCGCCGCCGCCACGGACATCGAGAAGAACACGAGCACCTGCCCCGTCACATCTCCCATCGACTGGCTCAGCGTCACCAACGTCAGGTTGACGGCGTTGAGCATGATCTCGATCGACATCAGGATCACGATGGCGTTGCGCCGCAGAAGCACGCCGAGCACGCCGATGGTGAAGAGGATCGCGCTGAGCGCCAGATACCAGGAAATATCCATGATTCAGAGGTTCAAAGTCGACCGTCTCCGGCGCGACGTCCGGCGCAGCCTTTCTGCCGGAGCCGGGCGCGCGCACCGCATCGGCTAGACAAAGCGTCGTTTGGCGTACATGACCGCGCCGATGGTCGCCACCAGCAGCAAGACCCCCACCATCTCCAGCGGCAGCGCGTAGCGCGTAAAGAGCACCTTCGCGATCTCCACCGCCGAGCCCGTCTGCACGGCCGTCTCCGGCAACGGCTCCGGCAAGACGTCCGCCGCCATGGCCACGATGTAGGCCATCTCCGCCAGCAACCCCATTACGAGGATGAATGCGAGCCCCCGCCGCACGTCGATCAGGCGCAGGGGCGGAAGCGCCGCCAGGTTCAGCAGCATGATGACGAAGAGGAACAGCACCATGATCGCCCCGGCATAGACCAGCACCTGTACGACGGCGATGAACTGTGCGTTGAGCGTCAGATACAACCCGGCAATGCAGAAGAGATTCAGAATCAGCCACAGCGCACTGTTGACCGGATTGCGCGCGAGCAGCGTTCCGAGCGCCGCCGCCACCGCAACGATCGCCAACAGGAAAAACAGGTATTGCGCGACCATGAAAAGGCTCGGTGGATCAAGAGGGTGGGGTGCGGAGCTCCAGACGAAACGCCGCGGAAAACACACGGCGCGCAAATTAGCCAAATCGCATCGTATCGGCAAGAAAAGATCCGGTAAAGACGCGGCGCCCTCGATTTTCAGCCAGAGACGAGCCGGCGTCTCCGTAGACGCGCCGGAGGGCCGCGCCGCGTTCAGGCCGCCTCCACTTCCAGCCGGAGCCCGTACGTATCCTCAAACATATCACGGGCATGAAGCGCGCCCCATACCTCCAGTTCGGGATCCCCCTTCGTGGCCAGCGTGAGGTAAAGCGCCTCGTCGGTCAGCCGCGTGCGCATCCCCGAGACGTTCTGATAATGGCTGCGGTCGAGCCCTTCGGCGATGCGAAGGAAAGAGGCCAGTTGTCGGACGAGCCGTCGATGCTCCGCCGAAAGCGCGACGAACGCCTCGTGTGACTTCTTCGGAAGGCTCCGCCGATGATACCGCGCCACGTTGGCGAGCACGTCGATTTCGTCGATGCGGAAGCCTCTGAGGTCGGCGTTCCGGATAAGATAAAGGGCGTGTTTGTGGTGGCTTCGGTGGCTGATGTGATAGCCGATGTCGTGGAGGAGCGCGGCGTATTCGAGCAGCTCCCGCGCCCGTTCGCCCAGACCGTGAAGCGGGCGGCAGGCGTCGAAGAGTTGAAGCGCGAGGGCCGTCACCTGACGCGCGTGCTCCTGCTCCCACCGGAAACGGAAGCCGAGTTCATACACGCTCCGGCGCCGCGCGTGCGTGAAGGGCGCCACGCAGCGCAGCCGCTCGTCGTTCCGTTCGATGAAGTGCACCACCATGCCCTCGCGCAGGGCGTTCGGCGAGATGCGCAGGCCCGCAACGGGCAGGTCCTTGAGGAGCACGTCGAGGAGCATCGCGCCGGCCACCACCTGATCGATCCGCTTCGCGTCGATGACGCCCAGGGCAAGGCGCTCGGCCCGCGTCGAGCGCATGATCCGCTTCGTGGCGGCGCGGAACGCTTTCGCATCGAAGCGCTCGTGGTAGATCGAACGCCCCTCCTCCCGAAGCTTGAGGAAGACGGCCGCCAGGTTCTCCATCGTCCCCGAGGAGCCGACGATCTCCCGCACCCCGTGCGCACGCGCCGCCGCGAAGACCGGCTCGAGCGCTTCCCGGTAATGCGCCCGAAGCGCCTTGAACTCCTTCTTCTCCACCGGGTCCGAGTGCACGAACCGCTCCGTCATGCGCGCCGCGCCGAGCTTCAGACTCTCGGCGTAGAACACCTCGCGACTCGTGCCCACGATGAACTCGGTCGAGCCGCCGCCGACGTCCACGAGGAGCGCGGGCTCGGGCAGGTCCATCGCCCGGCGGACGCCCTTATAGATCAGCTCCGCTTCGAACTTCCCGCTGATGGGCCGAATGTGGATGCCCACCTCCTCCTTGACCCGCGTGATGAAGTCGCCTCCGTTCTCGGCTTCACGGATGGCGCTCGTGGCGTAGGCCATGTATTCCGTCACCCCCCACCCCTCGGCCAGCAGCCGGATGCGCTTGAGCGCCTGCACGCCCCGCTCCATCGCCGCGTCGGTGAGACGGTGCGCCGTCAACCCCCGCTCGCCCAGACGCACCATGTCCTTCATCCGGTCGATCACGTTGAAAACGCCGTTCGGGAACGCGTCGACGATGATCGTATGGAACGAGTTCGTCCCCAGGTCGATGACACATACCCGCACGGGATGAAGCTCCCCCATCCCCTCCTCCCGGGGCGACGGAAGCATGACGGCGGACGTCCGAAGTTCAATCGCTTTCGACATGGCAGGGTCCGGTTTTCGGCGTGGATGGGCCGGTTCGGCAGCGCATTGCGGCAGCGCGCGGTTTTCAAAATACGCCCTGCGAACATTCGCTACCGCACCCTTTCGAACTCCGACCCGGATCTAGCGGTCGGGGCCCTTTTCCTTGCAGGCAAGCCGTTTGAAAAACACCCGACACCGTCCGTCAAACCACCCCTCGCGCCTTCAGTTCGAGGTATTTGTTGATCGTGTGGACGGAGAGCATCTCGGGCGGGGTGAGGATCGCGTGGATGCCGTGCCGGGTCAGCTCTTTGACGATCTCGCGCTTCTCGAAGGCAAACTTCTCCGCGATGGTTTTCACGTATACGCCTTCCACGTCGACCGGCTTCGAGGCGAGCACCTGCCGGAGTTCGGTATTCTCGAAGAAGACGGCGACGACGACGTGGCTCCGGGCCATCGCGCGGAGGTACGGCAACTGTCGCCGCATGCCGGAGCGCGTCTCGAAGTTGGTGAAGAGCAAAAGCAGGCTCCGACGACGCACGTTTCGGCGGAGGTGCGTGAGGAGGAGGGCATAGTCGGATTCGAGAAAGTCCGTGTCCAGGTTATAGAGGACCTCCTGAAACTTGTAGATCTGCCCGTGCTTCCGGCGCGCCGGGAGCATGGGACCGAGTTCATGAGAAAAGGTGATCAGCCCGGCGCGGTCCTCTTTGAGCAAGGCAATGTTCGCGAGCACGAGCGCGGCGTTGACGGCATAGTCGAGCAGGCTCATCCCCTCGAACGGCATCTTCATGACGCGTCCCACGTCGAGCACGCAGTATACGGGCTGTGCGCGCTCCTCCCGGTGCTGGTTGACCATCAGCCCGCCCCGCCGCGCCGTAGCCCGCCAGTTGACCGCCCGCACGTCGTCGCCCACGACGTACTCGCGAATGTGATCGAATTCCATGGTGTGTCCGAGTCGGCGGACCTTCTTCACACCCGCCTGCTCGAGCCGATTGCTGACGGCGAGCAGTTCGTATTTCCGCATCTGGAGGAACGACGGGTACACGCGTGCCTCGCGCGCCTCGTCAAAGCGATAGCGCCGCACGGCCATGCGGAGCGGGCTCGCCGCCATCACGATGACCGCGCCGAACCCGTACGCGCCGCGCCGGACGGGCCGAACGGTGTACCGGAGCCGCCGCTCCTCTCCCGGCGGGACCCGCACGACGTGCCGGGCATCACGGATCTGAAACTGAAAGGGCAACTCGTCGAGGACCCCGGCGTGGAGCGGGAAGCCATAGCCGTTTTCCACGAAAAGGTGGATGACGTTGAGGTCGCCGTTCGAGAGGCGGTCCGGCATTTCTCGCCGCGCCCGAACCCCATCCCGCACGCGATAGAGCAGGAGCACGTCGAGCGCGAACAGGGCGATCACGACGACGAGCGCCACCCGCCCGAGCATCGCGAAGACGGGCGCGAAGTGCCCCGCCACGAACAGCAGCACGACAACGACGAGCGCGAAATAAAGCCGGCGACCGGCAAAGAGGGAGCGGAGGAAGGACACGCTTCGAAAGGGATGCGAACGAAGAACGACGTCGGAGTATACGACGTCGAAGTATACGACGTCTGCCCCACGGTTGCACGGAGAACGGGACTTCCGGCGTTCGCCGTCACGGCCCTGTCCTTCGGCTTGCGTCACGCTCCCCCGCCCATACAGAACCTGCGTTCATTTGTGATCGGCCCCGAAATGGTCTATTTTTCGAGACGCGCTTCTTTTCGAGGCGCAACTTCTCCCGGAGGTCTCCGTCAGGGAAGCCTCTCTATGCACGACAACCGCTAAGGAGCGAATCATGCGCACGTATAGCCACGATCAAATCCTCGTTCAGGCCCCGGCTTTCGCCGGGTAGCGGTCCTTTTCACGCGGCCGCTCTCGGGTTCGAAAACACGAACCGGCGGTTGCGTTGCTTCTCCTCCAGCCCTTCTTTTCGGGCGCCCCCGTTCCGGGAGTGATGGACCGCCGCCGGGCTTCGGACAGATCCCCGATCCCCCTCGTGTTCTCGGTCCGGACGACCTCCTTCCCTCTTCGACGCCGGTGGGCTTTCAGGCGTCCCCTTTCCCGAACCTTCTCCCATGTCAGAGGCTCCTTTTTCCCGGTCCCCCGTCGAGCGCCCGCGAAGCCTGTGGCGCGACCTTCGCGCGTCGATGGCGGGCGAGCGATACGACTTCACCGCCGGAGGGCTTGGGCGCGCCATCTTCCTTCTCTCCGTGCCGATGGTGCTCGAAATGTTCATGCAGGCGATCTTCGAGGTCGCCGACATCTTTTTCGTGGGCAGGCTCGGGGCGGACGCCGTGGCCGCCGTCGGTCTTTCGGCCTCGCTCATCATCCTCGTCTTCGCCGTCGGCATCGGGCTGAGCATGGCCGCCGCCGCGATGGTGGCGCGTCGCATCGGTGAGGGAGACGAGGAGGGCGCGGCGGTGGCGGCCGTGCAGGCGCTGGCCGTCGCCCTCGTCATCGCCGTGCCGGTGGCGGTCGTCGGCATCGTCTTCGCTCCGGACCTGCTCCGGCTGATGGGCGCGACGGAGGAGGTCGTCGCCGTCGGGCGCGGGTATTGCGCGTGGCTCTTCGGGGGGAACGTCACGATCCTGTTCCTCTTCCTCACGAACGCGCTCTTCCGGGGAGCCGGCGACGCGCCGCTGGCGATGCGCGCCCTGTGGATCGCGAACCTTCTCAACATCGCGCTCGACCCGCTGTTCATCTTCGGATGGGGAGCCTTTCCCGCCCTCGGCGTCACCGGCGCGGCCATCGCGACGACGCTCGGACGCGGCATCGGCGTGAGCTATCAGCTCGTCGCGTTGCTCCGGGGCCGGAGCCGCATCCACCTGCGTCCCCGCCACTTCCGCCTCGACGTCCCCGTGATGCGGCGACTGCTCAAGGTCTCGGGCACGGGCATCCTTCAGTACCTCATCGGCACGGCCAGCTGGATGGGCATCATGCGGATCGTGGCCGTCTTCGGCAGCGGCGCGATGGCGGGCTACACCATCGCCGTGCGCGTGATCGTCTTCGCCCTGCTGCCCTCGTGGGGCCTCGGCAACGCGGCGGCCACGCTCGTCGGGCAAAACCTCGGGGCTCGGCAGCCGGATCGCGCCGAACGCTCGGTATGGATCACCGGGCTGGTGAACATGGTCTTCCTCGGCCTTGCAGCGGTGCTCCTTCAGTTCATCGCCGAGCCGGTCGTGGGCCTCTTCTCGCCGGACCCCGAGGTGATCCGGTACGGGGCGACGTGCCTGCGCATCGTGAGCCTGAGCTATGTCTTCTGGGCGTACGGGATGGTCGTCGTGCAGGCTTTCAACGGCGCGGGAGACACCGTCACGCCCTCGTGGATCAACTTCGTGTGCTTCTGGATCCTCCAGATCCCGCTGGCCTATGCGCTCGCGCTCCCGCTCGGTCTGGGTCCGAGCGGCATCTTCATCGCCATCGCCGTGGCCCAGTCCACGCTGGCCGTCGTGAGCGTGCTCGCCTTTCGCAGGGGCCGCTGGAAGCGGCAGGTGATCTGACCGGCGGGCAGGGCCCTCCCGATCCCGCCGCGTTTCAACCGAGGCTCCAGTTCACGCCGCGCCCCTCCTCGGGGTCGGGGAATCGCCACGTGACCGCGCCCTGATCGCAGGCATAGAGACACGTGCCGCATTCGATGCAATCCTCGAACTGAAAATGCACGTGCCCCGCTTCGTCGAGCGTATAGCACTTGGCCGGGCACACATACGTGGTGCACTTGTGCGGACAGGTCGTATTACAGATCGACGTGTCGACGAGGATGTGCGCTCGGGCCTCCCGCCGCCCCTGATTGCGGTAGTTGACCAGTCCGAGCCGTTCCGAGATGCTGAGCTTTTTCATACGTTCCCTCGCCGGGACCACCGGCCTTCCCCGGATCTGTGATTACATGGCGCGCGCCGCTTTGACGCCGAGCTTGACGAGTTCCCAGTAGGAGGCATGACGCTTGACGGCCGCCCGCAGCATCTTGCCCGCCTTCTCCGTCGGGGCGCTGTCGACCGTGAAGAAGCTACGCCCGAAGTCGCAGATGAGGTTCGGGATCGGGCCGAACATTTGAGGACTGTGGAGCAGATGGACGGCGTCCTGGAAGGCGCGCATGTCTTTGAGCACGTAGCTGTTTTCGAGCGCCGTGCGGTAGTTCTTGAGCATCGCCGCGCTGAAGTCGCTCCGTTTCGAGGCCTCCACCACCGTCTCGGCGGCAAGGATGCCCGAGCGCATCGCGTAGTCCATCCCCTGAATCGCCTTGCCCGCGTTCAACAGCAACCCCGCCGCCTCGCCCGCCACGAGCACACCGTCGGCATAGATCTCGCGCGGCATCCCCCGGATGTCGCCGACGGAGACGACGTGCGCCGAGTATTCGAGCACCTCTCCGTCCCGGATCATGTCGGCCACGACGGGATGGGCCTTGAAGTCGTTGAGCAAATCGTACGGCGTCCGTTTCTTCGCGCAGAGGTCTTTCATCCCGAGGACGAGCCCGAGGGACACCGAGTCCCGGTTCGTATACAGAAAACCGCCCCCTTCCACGCCGCCGCTCGCGAAACCGACGAACTCATTCGTCACGCCGGAGCGTCCGCGGAGTTGAAACCGATCTTCGATCACCTTCTCCCCCAGTCGGATCACTTCTTTCACGCCCACGGCCACGTAGTCCGGCGGGACGTAGGCTTTCTGAAGCCCGACCTGCCGCGTGAGGAGGTTGTTCACGCCCTCGGCCAGGATCACGCAGTCGGCATAAAACGCCTCCTCGCCCGCCCGGATGCCGACGACCTTGCCGTCTTCCATCAGCACCTCCTCGACGAGCACGTTCGGCGCGAGGAACGATTCGTCCGGGACCGCGCTTGCCTCGATGGCCTCCTGCACTTTCGCCGAGAGCCAGTCGTCGAACTTCGCGCGGAGCACCGTCACGCCGGAATACGGCGGTTCGTCGAAGTGGGTGGACTTGAAGTCGAGCGAGAAGGCGGACTGCTCGTCCATGAACGTCAGCCGCCGGTGGTTGACGAAGCGGTCGAAGCCCGCCTCTTCCTCCTCCCAGTAGTTCGGCACGAGGCGAGCCAGGTCGCGGCCCCAGAGCACGCCGCCGGAGACGTTCTTCGCGCCGCAGAACTCCCCGCGTTCGATGAGGAGAAAACGCTTGTCGGCCCGCGCGAGCGTGAGGGCTGCGCTCAGCCCCGCGATGCCGCCGCCGACGATGATGCAGTCGAATTTCTCTTCCATGAGGGCGTCTCGCGTGAAATTCGTTTCGGGGCGGAGGCGTTCAGGCCTTCGCTTTCGCCGCGCGGAGTTCTTCGATGAGGGGCGGGAGCACCTTGTACAGATCGCCGACGAGGCCGTACGTCGCGTATTTGAAGATCGGGGCGTCGGGGTCCTTGTTGATGGCGACGATGACGCGGCTGTTGGCCATGCCCGCCACGTGCTGAATGGCTCCGGAGATCCCGACGGCCACATACAGATCCGGCGAGACGACCTTGCCCGTCTGCCCGACCTGCACGGTGGCGGGGAACTGCCCGGTCTCGACGACCGCGCGCGTGGCGCCGATGGCCGCGTCGAGGAGCGAGGCAAGTTCTTCGACGAGCCGTTTGCCTTCGTCGTCGCGCACGCCGCGCCCGGCGGCCACCACCACGCGCGCCTCGGTCAGGTCGACCGTGCCGCCGCCGGTGGTCACCACCTCACGGAGCGTCTGACGGAGCGCGCCGGCATCGAACGAGAACGGGATCGCTTCGACCTCGGCCTCGGCGGGCGCTTCGACGGCGTCGTAGGAGCCGCTTCGGACGGAGACGAGCACGCGGTCGGCCCGAGCCTGCGTGCGCGCCAGCATCTTCGCCGCCATCACCGGGCGCAGCGCCTCCACACCTCCCTCGATGAGATCGAACGACGACACGTCGGAAAGCGCGGCGGCGTTCGTTCGCACCGCGAGCGCGCCGAGGACGTCCTTCACCGCCTCCGTCGAGGCAAACGCCGTGAGCAACGGCCCGACGTGCTCGATGACCGCACTCAGCGCATCGAGCATCGGCGTGTTCAGCGGGCGCTCGAAGATCGGGTCCGTGATCGTATAGATCTTTGCCGGCCCGTACCGTCGGACGGCGTCCACGTGCGCCGGAGCGTCGGGGTGGATGAGGACGGCTTCGAGCGTGTGCCCGCCGGCTTCGGCCAGCGCCCGGCACCGCGTCAGCACTTCGAGCGACGACCGCTTGAGCTTGCCGTCCTGTACGGCGACGTACGTAAGGATTTTTCCCATGAGTTTGCGTGGTGTGGCGCGGAGCGACGACTTTATAAAACTTTCGCTTCGTGGACGAGCTTCTCGACGAGGACGTGGGCCATCTCTTCCGGTTCACCTTCGAGGACCTGCCCCGGCTCCCGCTCCGGCGGCGGCTCGATGCCGACGACGACCGTCACGGGCAACCCTTCCGGCAGCGCGTCGACCTCCCGCGTGTCGATGGGTTTGCGTTTGGCTCCCATGATGCCCTTGAGCGTGGGGATGCGCGGGTCGTTCATGTCGTTCGAGCACGTGACCAGGCACGGCATCGGCAAGGCGATGATCTCCTGCCCCACGTCGCCCTGCCGCGTGACGACGAGCGTGCGCGCTTCCGGCTCTAGCTCCAGCCCCACCGCGTTCGACGCATACGGCAGGCCCAGACGCTCGGCGAGCATGCTCCCGGCCAGCCCCGCGTCGGTGTCCTGCGACTGCTTCCCCGTGGCGATGACGTCGTAGTCCGAGCCCGCGAGGTGATCGGCGAGCAACTTCGCGACGACCATCGAGTCGAGCCGCTCGTCATCGCCGGTGACGAGGTGCGTGGCGCGCGTGGCGCCCATCGCCAGGGCTTTCCGGATGGTCTCCTTCGCAGACGCCGGCCCGATGAGCACGAGGTCGATCTCACCTCCGTACTTCTCGGTGAGGACCAATGCTTCTTCGACCGCGGAAGCATCGTACGCATTGAGCACCATGCGCCCGGTGTGGATCGGGGCCGTCACGTCGGGGACCTGCTTGATGCAAACGCAGAATTTCATAAGCCATCAGATGAGTTGACGCCCTTTTTCAGACGATATACACGTTTTTCGGCGTTTCGAATGGGGCAACTTACAAAATGTCCTTCTCGCAAGATTCGAAATTTGCGTAAAGGGGCCGCGCCTCGGAGCCCGCCGTCGCCCGCCGCCGGTATAAATTCTGCAAAGGGCTTTTATCACGGCTTCCGTTTCCCGATTTTCGGAAGGCCTCTTCGCTCCCTTCGACTCTCTTCTCGAATCTATGAAGCGTTTTTTCCGTCGCGTCCGCTTGCTCCCCGGCGCGCTTCTGCCGACCGCCGTCCTTCTGCTCTTCGCCAACGGGGCCACGGCGCAGGATCTCGCCCCGCGCGTCGGGCTCGGCTTCAACACGGTCCTGAGCACGGAGGACGGCCTCGGACTCGGCTTCCGGGGACGCGCCTCCGCCCCGGTCAACGCCGACCTCTCCTTCGCCGTGGACGTCGGCTTCGTCGGTTTCATCCTCGAAGGCCGTGACGACGCCACGTACATCTTCGACCCACAGGTCTCGGCCATCGTGACGCTGCCGGGCGTGACGAGCGCGCCCTACCTCCTCGGCGGCGTCGGCGGCTACATTCCCCTCAACGACCGCGACCGCACCAACTCCGGCCCCACCATCCACCTCGGCATCGGATGGGTGCGCGCCCTGAGCGAGACGACGCTTTTTTATGAGGTGAACCCCGCGCTCATCATCGGGGAGAAGAACGTTCAGTTCGCCCTCCCCTTCCGCATCGGGCTGATTTTTTAGACGACTTTGCGGCCGCGAGCGGAAAGCACCCCTTACGCCACCACGCGCCGCAGGATGGAGTGCAGGCGCTCGTGATCGTCGTCGAGGAGACGGCTGAGGGCGCGACCGGCGGCGATGAGTTCGCGCTCTCCGTCGGGTCCGCCGCCGAAGGCCGCATGGCGCTGCCGGAGCACGGCCACGACGAGGTCGTCCACCGGCACGGCGCCGTCGGGATGGCGGACGAGCGTGCGGAGGAAGTCGAAGGGCGGGCCGAGCGCGCGGACCTCCTCCGCCGTGCACGGCTCGACGAATCCGTGCACGGGCGCCGGGTGCGGGGGGAGCGTCTGCCGAAGCGCGCCGCCGACTTCGCGGTAGGCGAGCACCTGCACGCGGAACGTCGTGCGGAGCAGTTCCATCACCTGCGGCATCTCCCGGCGGAGCTCCTCCGGCGTCATCCCGAACGCCACGGCCCGCCGGTTCGGCTCATAGCTTCCGATTTCGACGAGACTCACCGCGCCGAAGAGCACGGCGCCGTCGGGATGCGCAGCCTTCACCCACGTCCCGAACGCCGGCGCTTCCGCCGTGCGGTACACTTCCGCCACCCACTGCCGGGTGCCGGACTCGATCACTTCGCCTATCTTGCCGGTCACGTCGCCTCGCATGCGCGCCTGGATTTTTTCCGCCCGTCTCCGGAAGCTAATCTAACCACGGCGGCGCGGAGGTCACAGCCCCCCGCAAGTTTTTTTCGGGCCGGAGCCGGAAATCCTCCCGCCGCCGCCCGCACCCCATGTTTTTCGACGCGCCTCCTTCGGAGGTGACACGGGGGTGTCGGGTCGCATGTGTAGGTTCCCTCATCGCGACGCCCGGCATGCGTCGGATGTCGCTCCACCGTACACCTCATTCAGATTGGGAGGAAAATGACATGAGCGAAACCCCAACCCCGGCCGCCGTCAAACACGCGCCCGGCACGTTCTGCTGGTGGGAACTGGCCACGACCGACCTCGAGCGCAGCAAAGCCTTCTACGGAGCGCTCTTCGGCTGGACGCACAACGAAATGCCCGTCGACGAGACGCAGGTATACGTCATGTTTCAGAGTGACGGCAAGGACGTCGCCGCGGCGTACCGGTTGACCCCGGAGATGCAGGCGCAGGGCGTGCCGCGTCACTGGGGCGTCTACCTCGCCACGGACGACGCCGACGCTGCGGCGGAGCGCGCCCGGAGCCTCGGCGGCACGGTCGTCGTCGAGCCGTGCGACGTGTTCGATGCGGGACGGCTGGCCGTGCTTCAGGATCCCACCGGAGGCGCCTTCTCCGTATGGCAGCCGAAGGCGCATCCCGGCGCGGCGAAGGTCAATGAACACAACGCCGTGTGCTGGAACGAACTGGCCACCGACGACCCCGCGGCGGCCGCGAGCTTTTATGCCGGGCTCTTCGGCTATGCGACGGAGACGCACGACATGGGCCACGGCCCCTACACCGTCTTCATGCGCGAGGGCGCGCTGAAAGGCGGCCTCTTCCGCAAAGACGCTTCCATGGGCCAGGTCCCCACCCACTGGATGACGTATTTCAGCGTGGCGGACTGCGACGCCTGCGCCGAGGAGGCCAAAGCGCTCGGAGCCCAGGTGATCGTCCCGCCGGCCGACCTCCCGACGGTGGGCCGGTTCGCCGTGCTCCAGGACCCCACGGGCGCGGTCTTCTCCATCATCACGATGACGGCGCAAGACTGATCGTGTGCGGGAGAACGGGGCAGACGGGAAGACGGACGGGGAATCGCCGCGGGGGTCGGCGCGGACAAATGGGGTCTGATGAAGGCTCGTTTCGCGCCGGCTCGCGCGCCCGTCCCCTTCCCCCGCACTCCGGCGTCCGGGTTCGCCCGGCTAAACCACCGGCCTTCGCTTCGAGGCTTCCTTCCGCGAGCCCGCGAACGGCAGTCCCCGTCTCCGCATCTCCCGTTCGATCATCTCATAGAAGAGCGCCTTCTCATGCGCCCGGATGACGGCGCGTTCGTGCGCTTCGGAGAGGATCATCGGATAGCCGTCGCCCTTCTCGCACTCGCTGAGCACGACGGCGTGCACGAGGTCCACGAGGTCCGCGTCGTCGGCCACCCATAGCGGCATCTCCACCCGCCCGATCTCCCCGCGCCCCTGCCGCGACGGGACGTGGAGGTAAAAATAACAGATCCGGTTTTCCCCGTACTCCCGCTGAATGTGCGAGGCCGACTCGAACGTCGCCGACCGTTCTCCGGGCGCGAGGATCGCTTCGAAGAGCGTCCGGTCGGGCAACCCTTCGAGGGTCGTCTCGGGGTCGGGGACGTCGCTCTCGCCGAGCGAGACGCGCAGCAGGTTGACCACTTCCGTATTGCCCGGCATGCTGATGTACGAGCACAACGGAAGCGCCTCGGCGCGGAAGCCGTCGAGGATCTCGGTGTACCGCGCGATGAGCCGACTTTCGAGCGCGGGATTCTGCATGCGACGGATCATCCACCGGATGAGCGTGCCGTCGGCGAGGGCCACGAGCGGGCGTCCCGGCAGGCGCGACTCCCGGGCCGTGCGAAGCAGTTCGCGCAACTCGATCTCGTCCCGAAGCGCAGAGATGACGTCGGTCGAGGTGGTGTCGAGCAGGGGGTCGATGAGGTCTTCGAAGGCGGAACGGCGATAGCGGAACTCGGGCACGGCCTCCATGAGGGGCTGTTCGAGCGTGCCGTACTGGAAGGCGATGCGGCTGACGTTGAGCAGATAGCACGTCGGTTCCACGTGGCGGTCGGGATAGATCTGCGAGCCGTCCGTGGCGACGACGGTGACGGGCGTCGGTCGGGGTCCGCACCGGCGCTGCTCGGCGGGCGCGCTCCGCAAGCCGGCCACGAGCCATTTCGCCCGCGCGCGCTCGGCCTCCTCCCGCAACGCCTCCCACGCCGGGTTGCACGCTTCGAGCGCCGCCAGCGCCCGCCGCAGCTTCGACGCCGTGAGCGCCTGCTCCCGCGCCTGATAATCACTGAAATCGGGAAACTGTTCGCGGAGACGCTGAAAGTCGAGCATGAGCCGGCCGGGGTGAGCGGAAAAGACGCTCCAAAAATACGGCCCTTCCGCTCCGGAAGCGAGCGTTTCCGTCCCGCCCGCGCGCGCCGTCAGCCGACCGGTTCGAGCCGCGCCCCGGCGTGTGCGATGTCCTGCGCATCCACGGCGGCGATGGCGGTCAGGTTCACGATGGCGCTCACCTCGCTCCCCCTCGCCAGCAGATGGATCGGCTTCGCCATTCCGATGATGATCGGGCCGATGGTGTGCGCCGTGCTGAGCTTGTTCAACAATTTCAGGCTGATGTTGCCCGCGTCGAGGTTGGGGAAGATGAGCAGGTTCGGCCGTTTTTTCAGGTCGGCGAACGGGAAATGCTCCTCCAGGGCCTTCGCGTCGAGCGCCACGTTCGCCTGCACGGGTCCGTCCACGTGCAGATCGGGACGCATCGCCTTGATGCGCCGCACCGCCTCGGCCACCTTCTCCGTTTCGGGCGAGCGGACCGAACCGAAGTTCGAGAACGACAACAGCGCCAGGCGCGGCTCGATGTGGAGCCGTTCGACCTCGGAGGCGGCCATGAGCGCGATCTCGACGAGGTCCTCGGCGTCCGGGTCGATGTTCACCGCGCAGTCGGCCAGGAAATACTGCTGGTTGTCCTCGTGCAGCATGTACATCCCGGCGGCGATACGACCGCCTTCGCGCGGGCCGATGATCCGGAGCGCGGGCCGAAGCACCTCGGGATAGTTCACCGAGACGCCCGCCACCAGAGCGTCCGCGTGCCCCTGATGAACCATCATCGTGCCGAAGTAGAAATAGTTGCGCATGTCGAGCGCGGCGCGGCTCTGCGTGACGCCTTTGCGTTGCCGCAGGCGATAGTAGGCCTGCACGTATGCGTCGAAATGCGGCCACCGTTTCGGCTCGACGATCTCGATGCCCTTCAGGCTGTGATGATGCGCCTCGAACTGCGCCACGATGTCGGCTTTTTTGCCGAGGAGGATGGGCCGGGCGATGCCTTCGTGCGCCACCTCACTGGCGGCCCAGATGATCTTCGGGTCCGTCCCCTCCGGAAAGACGATCCGCCGGGGATCCCGCTTCGCGCGGATGAACGTCTTGCGCATCACCTCGCGCGACCAGTCGATCCGGTCCATGAGTTGCTCCCGATATGCGGCGAGGTCGACGGGGCGACGGGCCACGCCGGTGCGCATGGCGGCCTCGGCCACGGCGGCGGCTTCCCACACGAGCACGCGCGGGTCGAAAGGCTTCGGGATGATGTATTCGGGGCCGAAGACGAGGTCCTCGCCGTCATACGCCCGTTTGACCGACTCCGGCACGTCTTCCCGCGCCAGCCGCGCCAGCGCGTGCGCCGCCGCGCGCTTCATCTCCTCATTGATCGCCGAGGCCTCGACGTCGAGTGCGCCGCGGAAGATGAACGGGAAGCCGAGCACGTTGTTGACCTGGTTCGGGTAGTCGCTCCGCCCCGTCGCCACGATGCAGTCGGGGCGGGCGGCGCGCGCCGCTTCGTAGGTGATCTCGGGATCGGGGTTGGCCATCGCGAAGATGATGGGCCGCTCGGCCATCGTCCTGACCATCTCGGGCGTGAGCACGCCCTTGACCGAGACGCCGCAAAAAACGTCGGCCCCGCGGACGGCGTCGGCGAGGGTGCGGGCTTCGGTCTCGCGGAAGAACCGGTCCTTGTACGGGTTCCGGCCTTCGTCCCCGCGACCTTTCCAGAGGATGCCCTTGCTGTCGGCCATGAGCACGTTTTCGGGGCGCACGCCGAGGGCTACGTAAAAGTTGGCGCACGCGATGCCCGCCGCGCCCGCGCCGCTGAAGACCACCGTCACTTCGTCGATCTTCTTCCCCACCAGTTCGAGCGCGTTGATCAGCGCCGCGCCCGAGATGATGGCCGTGCCGTGCTGATCGTCGTGAAAGACGGGAATGTTCATCGTCTCCTTGAGGCGTTCCTCGATGTAGAAGCACTCGGGCGCTTTGATGTCTTCGAGGTTGACGCCGCCGAAGGTCGGCTCCATGAGTTGGACGGCTCGGATGAGTTCGTCCGGGTCCTCGGTGTCGAGTTCGATGTCGAACACGTCGATGTCGGCGAAGCGTTTGAAGAGCACGCCTTTGCCCTCCATGACGGGTTTGCCCGCCAGCGCGCCGATGTTGCCGAGGCCGAGCACGGCGGTGCCGTTGCTCACGACGGCGACGAGGTTGCCTTTGGCCGTGTAGGTACGCGCGAGCGAGGGGTCGCGCTTGATCTCCAGACAGGGCGCGGCCACCCCGGGCGTATAGGCCAGCGACAGGTCGCGCTGCGTATAACACGGCTTCGTCGCCACGACCTCGATCTTGCCTCTGCGTCCGCGCGCGTGATAGTCGAGGGCGGCCCGCCGGAGGGCGTCGGATTCGCCGTTCGTGTTCATGACCCACCTCCTCACATTCGTCGAATGAAGCGCCCCGGGCGTTCCCGGGCGGAAGCTCCGGGGTTTTCGTCAAGGTGCGAAGGCGGGAGGTGCGGCGCTGACGTGCAAGCAGACGTCTTTGATGTAAGGGAAAGGCGGAAAAGACGTGTAAGGCTCCGCCCTACGTTTCGTCGGCGGCCTCCTGTGGGAGCAGCACCTCGCCGAAGGCCAGATCCTCGGCGGCCAGGACGAAGACCGTCGTCGGCAGGCCCGCGACGCGGCGCTGGAGCTGCTCATAGTACGCCTCGAAGTCGTCTTGCGGCTCGGCCATGCCGAGGAAGACGAGGTCGGCATCGCGCGAGGAAGCGTGGAGGATCTCATCGAAGGTCCTCCCACCGCCGACGAGCACGTCCGGGATGGCGCCCGTGCGCAGCTCGCTCATCACCCGTTCGAGGTTGCGATGCGCCACCACCGCCGCCTCTGCCGTCGGCGTAACCATCTTGATACGCACCTCCGCGCCGCGCCAGTGAAGGCTCGTGCGGAGGAGGTAGGCGAGGATCATCATGAGGCTGCCGTTCTTTTTCATCCCGCCCCACCACACGTCGATGCGGCGGCGACGCCCGAAACCGCGCCGTTCGTCGTGTCGGATGATGAGGGTATTGCGGCGCGCCCCGTAAAAATGCGCGATCATCTCGCAAAAAGCCGCGCGATGCTCCGGGTTCTCGCTGTCGCCGAGGAGGATCGTGTTCGGCACGAGCGCACCGAGGCCGTAGAGTTCGACGAGCCGTTCCGCGCCCACGAACGGGCTCGGCGCGGCAACCACGCGCACGAGGGCCTGCACCCCTTGTTTGAGCAGATACTCCCGGATCGTCGATTCCATCGCCGCCGCCCGCTCCGTGGTGATGCGCGCGCGCGGGAGGACGGTCGAGACGGTCAGAATGGCGCGGTTGTGCGAGAGCGACGAGGCGAAGTCGATCAGATGCCACCGGCG
The DNA here is from genome assembly GCF_056451265.1 of Rhodocaloribacter sp. Classification (NCBI taxonomy): domain Bacteria; kingdom Pseudomonadati; phylum Rhodothermota; class Rhodothermia; order Rhodothermales; family Rhodothermaceae; genus Rhodocaloribacter; species Rhodocaloribacter sp. Next base: position 50,694 of record NZ_JBWOPL010000019.1, read on the forward strand.
GGTGGGCGCGCCGGAGAGCACGAGCAGATGGGGCCGCCAGTTTTTGGCGTCCGGCCGGGCGTCGAGGCGGAGGAGCCCGGCCCGCGTGAGGTTCATCCATATGCCCCGCCGCACGTCGCCCCAGGCGCTGTGCAACTCCTGCCGTTCGAGCCAGAGAAAGATCGCCACCACGATGAGCGTCGCCGCCACGGTCGCGGCCGGATTGATGAGGAACATCACGCTGACACAGCCGAGTGCGCCGAGCAGCGACCATCCCCAGTGCACCTTGAGTTCGGGCCGGAAGGAAGGGTTGCCGAGGAAGCGTTCGAGGCCTGCCGCCACGTTGAGCACGCCGTACGTGGTGAGGAAGAACATTGTGAGCACCGGCGCGATGAAGTTGAGGTCGCCCAGGAGGACGGCCGTGAGCGCCACGCCGAAGGTCACCGCCGTGCCGATGCGGGGCTCGTCGTCGGGGCCGCTGCCTTTGCCGAGGAAGCGGAACGCCGCCGGCAGGACGCCGTCACGGGCGAGCGCCTGGAGCACGCGGGGCGCTCCGAGGATGCTCCCGACGGCGCTCGAGAGGGTCGCACCCCAGACGCCCAGGAGGATGGCGTCGCCCCAGAAGGCCATCCGCCGCATGATGAGCGGGTCGGCGATGAGCTGCCCGGGCGTGGCCCAGCGATCGAGAAAGAAGGGGATGATCATGTAGACGAGGTACCCCGCCCCGATGGCCAGAAGCGTTCCGCGCGGGATCGACCGGCCGGGGTCGCGGAGGTCGCCGGAGAGGTTGACGCCCGCCATGATGCCCGTCACGGCCGGGAAGAAGACGGCAAAGACCACCCAGAAACTCGACCGCGTGGAGAGGTCCGCTTCCGGCCCGCCCTCGACCGGCCCGCCGAGAAAGAGCGAGAGGAGCGACAGAGCGATGGCCGCCATGATGAAGTACTGCACGCGGATGGCCGCCTTCGCCGACTTGAGCGCGAGCAGCGCCACGCCGACGGTGGTCAGGATGCCGACGAACTTCAGGTCGAGCGAAGGGAAAACGTCGACCACGCTCTCGGCAAAGCCGATGGTATAGAGCGCCACCGAGAGGGCCTGTGCGAAGTACAGGGGGATGCCCACCGCGCCCCCCGCCTCGATGCCGAGCGAGCGGCTGATCATGTAATAAGCCCCCCCTACCCGCACGCGCTGCGCCGTGGCGATGGCCGAGATCGAGAGGCCCGTCAGAAAAGTGATCGCGGTCGAGAGCGTCACGATCAGGAGCGTGCCCCACAGACCGACGTTGCCGACGACCCATCCAAAACGGAGGTACATGATCACGCCGAGGATCGTCAGGATCGAGGGCGTGAAGACCCCGTCGAACGTCCCGAGACCGCCGCCGGACACAGGGTTCGGAACGGAGGCGTTCCCGGCTTTCGTATGCGACATAGTCCTCCTTCGCGGACACGTGGGGAGAAAAGATCGACCGGGAAACTACAAATCCCGGAGACAAGCTACCCGCCGACGCCGCACAATTCACGATCCCCTTCTTTTTCGCGTCGGGAAGCCCTGCCCGCGACCGCTTGTTTTTCTTCGGACAAGTCTTAGATTACGGGATCATGAACCCCCGCCGCCCCTCCCTCACCCGCCTCACGGAGCCATGCGTCTTTCCTTTCCGATCCTCGCCTTCCTCACGGCGTGGAGCACGGTCGTTCATGCCCAGACCACGCCCACCGAGCGCGCCGCCGCCGCCGAGATCCTCCGGCAGATCGACGCCCTCGAAGCCCGCCTTGCCCCGACCGAACGCGCCCGCGCGATGGCCGCCACGGACGACCCCGAGCGCGACCGCATCCTCGCCCGCGTCGAGACGTTGTGGTCCGACGGTCTCCGCGACCTGAGCGACCACATCGGGCTGAACCCCGAGGTCGGCTGGCAGGAATACGAGACCGTCGATACGCTCAGCGCCGTTCTCGACGCACTCGGCTTCGTCGTCGAACGCGGTCAGGCGGGGCTCGAGACGGCGTTCGTCGGGCGATGGGACAGCCCCGCCGGCACGGACGGCCCGACGCTCGGCATCATCGTCGAGTACGATGCCCTGCGCGGCGTCGATGAACCGTTCCACGGATGCCAGCACAACGCCCAGAGCCCGGTCGGCTTCGCCGTGGCCGCCGCGCTCGCCGAGCACATGACCCGCACCGGCACGCCGGGCCGTCTCCGCGTCTACGGCACGCCTGCCGAGGAGGTGGGCCCTCCCGCGAAAACGATCCTGTGGCAGGCCGGCGTCTTCGATGAGGCCGACGTGCTCCTCCGAAGCCACGGCACGGATGAGACGAGCCGGGGACGCGCCGGCTTCGGCGTGTGCTGCCTGAACATCAACGAGGTCAAGTATACCTTCAAGGGACGGCCCGCGCACCAGAGGAGTTCGTGGAACGGACGCAATGCGCTCGCGGCGGCCGTGCAGTTCTACACCTCCGTCGATCATCTCCGCCCCACCTTCCGGCCCGAGGCTTCCATCCAGGGCGTCATCCCCGAGGGCGGCGTCGCGCCGAACGTGGTGCCGGACCGCGCCGTGGTGGATTATTACATCCGATATCCCGATGAGGTCTACCTCGCGCACATGCAGCGTATGATCGACAACGCCGCCCGCGCCGCCGCGCTCGCCACCGGCACGGAGGTAGAGATCGACCGGTACGGCGAGTACCGCGACGGCATCAGCGTGGGCACACTCGAAGAGCTCTCGTTCGCCTTCGCCGAGCGGCTCGGAGCGCCGAGGCTCGTCGCGGAACCGCAACGCCCCGCCGGATACGAGGAGACCGGCTTCGTCACACGCGACATCCCCGGCCTCGGCGTGAGTGTCTTCAGCTCCCCCGCCCCCGCGCATTCGTATGAACGGTGGAAAGATTCCCTCACCCCCGTCGGCCACACCGGCTTCCTCCTCGACGCAAAGATCATGGCCGCCGTGCTGTACCATTTCCTGATCGACGAGGACTTTCGCGAGACGGTCAAGGAAGAGCACCGCATCCTCTCCGGACTCTTCGACCAGTATCTCGAACGCCTCCACGAAGCCTATGCGCCAGAGATCGAAGAACCCACCGCCGCGCCTTCGGGCGGAAAATGAAAGCATCCGAGCGAAGCGCTCGTATTGACGTGAAACCCATTCTTCCATCCGTTCTCGCTGCCTCGTTCGCGCTTTTCGTCTTCGGATGCGCGAAGCCGTCCGAGCCGCCGCGCGGGGCCGAGCCGGTCGTTCGCACCGCCGCCGCGCCCCTCGTCGCCAACGCCGACGCGGCGTACGTGGGCGACGAGGCGTGCGCGTCGTGCCACGAGGACATCGCCGAGACGTACCGGCAGACGAACATGGCGCGCGCGATCTCGCGGTTCGACCCGGCGACCGCGCCCGAGCGCTTCGACGACACCGTCGTGCACAACGCGCGCACGAACCTCTCCTACGAGGTCTTCGTCCGGAACGACACGCTTTTTCAGCGCGAGTTCCGCACCGACGCCGGGGGCAACGTGATCCACGAGCGCATCCACCACGCCGACTTCGTGATTGGCTCCGGGAACGCCACGCGGTCGTATCTCATGCAGGTGAACGGGTACCTCACCGAGATGCCGGTGACGTGGTACGTGCATCGCGAGGCGTGGGACATGAGCCCCGGCTATGAGGAGGCGAACGACCGCTTCGAGCGACAGATCAACCTCGCGTGCGTCACGTGCCACGACGGCCCGGTCGAGCATACGCCGTTCACGCAGAACCACTATACGGAGGTGCCGCTCGGCATCACGTGCGAGCGGTGCCACGGTCCGGCGAGCGCGCACGTGGCGAAGTGGCAGGCGGCTCCGGACGAAGCCAACCCGGAGGAAGCCGACCCGGAGGAAGCCGACCCGACCATCGTCAACCCCGCGCGTCTGAGCCGGGGCCGCCGGCTCTCCGTGTGCCAGCAATGCCACCTCGCGGGCGTGCTCGTCTTCAAGCCGGGCGAGGACCCGACCACATTCCGCCCCGGCATGCCCCTGGCCGCACACCACACCGTCTTCGTCCCCGACCTCGAACTGACCGATGCCGAGGCCGTCGGCATCGACTCGCACCCCGTCCGCCTTGCCCGGAGCCGGTGTTATCAGCAGAGCGACATGACCTGCGGCTCCTGCCACGACCCCCACACCCCGAAGGCGCTCCTCGACCCGAACCACTATAACAACGCCTGCCTGACGTGCCACGACGCCGGGCACGAGGCCGTGTGCGCGCGTCCCGAGGCCTCGTCCACCGCCGAAGCCGTCACCGGCGACTGCGTCTCGTGCCACATGGCGCAGGGCGGCACCACGAACGTGCCGCACGTCATCTTCACCGACCACTGGATCCGCCGCCGTCCCGGCCCGCCCCGCGACCCCGACGCGGGCCGCCCCGCCTTCGACAGCCCCCTGCCGATGCATCTGATCGCGCTTCAGGAGAAGGGCCGGAGCGCCCACATCATCGCCCCGCGCACCTCGCATACCGCCGAAGACGACCTCGAAGCAGCCATCGCCTACCTCGACTTTTACGAGACGATGCACCGCGTCCCGGCGTACGTCGACTCGGTCCTTTTTTACGCGCGGCGCGGCTTCGCACGGGGCGCGGATCACGTAGAGGCCCGCATCGCATGGGCGCGGGCGCTCGGCGAGAAAGACTCGCTCGCGGCGGCGGTGACGGTGCTTTCCGAGGCTGCGAGCGCCTATCCCGAACACGCCTGGGTGCAGTTCTGGCTCGGCTCTTTCCACGACGCGCTCGGCCACACCGACGAAGCCCTGGCCGCGCTCCGCCGCGCCGTCGCCCTGGCGCCGAAGCTCATCGAGGCGCAGGTCAAGCTCGGCGAGACGCTCCTCCGGGCCGGGCTGACGGCAGAAGCCACGACGCAGTTCGAGAAGGTTGTCGCGCTCGACCCTGCCCATCGCCCGAAGGCATGGCACAACCTCGGCCTGCTCTACCTTCAGGCGCAGCGACCCGACGACGCCGCCCACGCCTTCACCGAAGCCCTCCGCCTCGACCCCGACCTCGTCGACGCCTATGTTCAACTCGGCACCGTGTACCTGACGCAAAAAAAGCTCGACGCGGCGGCCCGGCAGTTTTACCGGGCGATCCTCACGGCGCCGGACAACCCCGCCGGCTACGGCAGCCTCGGGCTCGTGTACCTCCAGGCCGGGCGCAAGGCGGAAGCCCGTCGGCTCTTTGAGAAAGTGCTCGAACTCGATCCGGGCAACGCCCATGCGCGGACGTTGCTCGAACGCTTGCGATAAGCCCTCCCCCCATCCCTCCCCACACGACCATGACGTACAACCGACGCGACTTCATGATGATGGCGGGCCTTGGCCTCGGCGGCTCCGTCGTCACCGGGCCGAAGGCCGTATGGCCGGACGAAAGCGCCATGGCCCGCGCCGAGCGAAACACCGACAGCTTCGCCTTGCTTCGCAAAGAGCAGAAGAAGCGACGCCATGAACTGCCCGCCGCCGCCGACTTCCACCGGCTGCCGCTCTCGTGGCATCAGGCGAAGGCTCGACAACTGAAGGAGGAGGCCCGCGCGCGCGGCGTCGACGGCGGGCTGCTCCTGACGAGCCGGTGGAACATCATCTACGCGACCGGCCTCTTCCATTCCACCACCGAGCGCCCCTTCGCGTGCTTCCTCCCGATGGATGACCCCGAAGGCCTCATCTGGCTCCACCCCGGCCTCGACCGCGAACTCGTCCATTCCTGGTGGAGCACCGAAGCTTTCGGCTATTTCGATTACCCCCACGCCGCCGGAGCCTTCCCGAACGAGGGCAAGGTCGTTCAGGGCGATACGGTGAACCTGTATCGATGGTGGGGCCAAACCCTCGCCGACCTCGGGTACGGCGACAAGACCATCGGCGCGGACATGAACGGCATGGCGGAGATCGGCGTGATGCCCGGACAGGCGGACAGCCCGCGTCGGAACATGACGGGCGAGACGGAGACGCCGAAAAAGACGCGTCCGAAGAGCGGCAAATGGGGCCACGTGGCCGCCGCCCTGCCCGAGGCACAGTTCGTCGACGTGTACGATATCCTGATGCGCCACCGCATCGTCAAGGACGAGATGGAGAACGCCCTGACCCAGCGCGCCATGGATTACTGGTCGGAGATCCACGCCTTCGCGCGCAACTACATCATGGAACGCGGCCTCGGCACGCTCGACTGGGAGATCCAGAACGCCGTCACGCTCTGGGGCATGCACCGCATCATGCAGGATATCCCGCAGACGGGCGAGCCGCACAACGCCGTCGGCATCTCCGTCGGCGTCGGATGCCGGACCGGGCGGAAGACGGCGTACCCCCACCCGAACCAGGTCTCATGGGCCCGCATCGAGCCGGGAGACGCGCTTCAGCTCGCGGGCGTCGTGCGCGTGGGCGGCTACGGCGGCGAACAGTATCGCTCCTTCCTCTTCGCCCCGTGGACGGACTGGCAGGAACACGTCTGGGACGTGCACACGCGCGCGTACGAGATTCAGGCCGAGCAATCTTTCGCCGGAAACACGTGCTCGAACGTCGCCAGGGACGTGCACGCCTATCAGGTCGCCCACGAATGCGCTCCGCTGATCTATCACCGCCCCGGCCACGGCGAAGGCATGGAGGGACACCAACCACCCTACCAGTCCCTCGGCGACTATACCGTGATGGAAGCCGGGATGCATTTCTCGAACGAACCGGGCCTGTACGACCCCGAGCACGGCTTCGGCTTCAACCATTCGAACAACATCCTCGTCGCCGAGAAAAAGGGCCTGCAGATGGGTACGGCGCCGGCAACGAAGGAGTGGTGCTTCCTGAAGCTCTGAACGCCTGTCCGAGTCTTCTGAGCAATCGTTCACCGGGCTTGCTTCGCCCCGGCATGCATGTCCGGAAAACGCATCCGCAAGGCCGCCGCTACATTTTTCACCGGGGTCCCTTTTATGAAAGGTATTCCCTTTTCAAGAACCCCCGGCCTTGTCTTTCACGCGCCCGGTCCTTCCCACGGAAGTGGAAATGGTCGCCGCATGCGTTACCTTGTCCAGGGTCCACGACCTTGCGCGAGAGGCTTCCGATGAACCCTCACGCGAGGCGTCCTGCGGCGTGCGACAGAAGCCCGGCCCGGGCGTTCGAAGCAGCCCTGTTCTCAGGTCCCCGCACCGTTGTCCGCGGACCGTATAGGGGCGTATCGCGTATGAGGTGTAATGAAAGAGCAGACCCGACAACTCAATGGGTAACCCGGGCGGAAGAAGCGACGGACGCCTCCTCCGCCCTTACCGTGTATCCCTTTTCCCCAAGGATTCCTTATGCTCAAAAAGCTACTGTTTCTCCTGAGCTTCGTCATGCTCACCTTCTCCGCGCTCGCCCAACAGGGGCAGAGCATCCGCGGGGTGATTGTCTCCGGTGGTCAGGGCGTAGAAGGGGTGACGGTGGAGCTTTCCGGCGCGAAGGCAGACACGACCGTCACCGACGCCGCGGGCAACTTCGAGTTCGCCGACCTCACTCCCGGCGACTACACCATCACCCCTCGAAGCGACAGCCTCACCTTCAATCCGGAGAGCCTGAGCGTCACCCTTTCGGGGGCGAGCGTCCTCCTGCCCGTCTTCGAAGCCGTGGTGGTCACCGCCACCGAAGCATCGCCGCCCGCCCACACATCGACGCTTTTTCAGAATTACCCGAACCCCTTTGCCGCATCTTCCGAGATCCGCTTCGAACTTGCCGCGGCCGGACCCGTCCGGCTCGAAGTCTATGATATGCTCGGGCGGAAGGTCGCCACGCTCGTTTCGGGGGTGCTCGGGCCGGGCGTCCATCGGGCGCGCTTCGAGGCGGGCGCACGCCCGAACGGGCTGTACGTCTATCGCCTGGAAACCCCGTCCGGTCCTCTCACGCGAACGATGACCCTCATGCGTTGACGCTCATCGTTCGAGCGTGAAGTCAAGCGCGCGCTCGACGGTGCGATGGTTGACCTCGTCGATGACGCGGACGATGATCCGGAGCGGGCCTTCGTCGATGCTCCGAAGGTCTACGCCGATGAACTCCTTCGCGGTGGTGGACGCCCCGGCGTATTCGGTATGAGCCGAGGTGCGTTTCTCTCCCCGACGTTCCGGATCGATCACGACCTCGTATTCGACCGCGTAGTGCACCCGGTCGTCCGCACCGAACGCGAGGTGGTATACTTCGAATTCGAGGCCGAGCGCCATGTCGGGCCGGAGCGTGGCAAACGGGAACGGCACGCTCGACGACGGATCGTCCGCGTTCTGGAACCGGACGATGCTGCCCTCCTCTTCGATGTAAACGGGCTTGAGGTCGCTCATCTCCAGCGTGAAGGGATCGCTGTTGAGCGGCATGAGATTATCATATTGCTGAACGCCCGTGCGGAGGTACGCTCCGCGCGACACGTCCTCGCCCGTCTCATCGGCGAGGTACTCGTCCCACTGCATCGCCAGGTGGTAGGGCGTCGTGCTGCCCGTCACCTCCACCATCTGAACGGGGGCCGGCGCGCCGCGCGGCAGATCGGAGGCGAGATAGCGAAGCGTCGTCGGCACGCGGCGACGATAGTCTTCCGAGTTCAGGTTGACCACCATCTCGATCAGGTACTTCTCGGGAGGCGGCGCCGACGAAGGGAGGGTGCGTTTGCGCAGTTTCTTCGAGATCGTCAGGCTGCCGGGGATGTGGCTCCAGTACACTTCGGTGCGCGTCGAGCCGTCTTCGTCGAGGAAGCGGGCGATGCGGCTCTCCACAGGCAGCGTTTCGAGCGCGTCGGTGATGCGGGAGAAGGCGCGCGGCGCTTCGTCTTCCCGCCGCCGGACAGCCTCACGGGCCAGCCGGTCGAACTTAGCCTCGGCGCTGTAAACGAACGAGAGCGCCGAAGCCGAAACCGACCGGTTGTCTCCAAACTCCGTCGCGCGAATGTCCGACTCCTGATATTCGAGCTCTTCGACCTGCTTTTCATAGACCGGATGGTAGAGCGCCAGTTGCGCGTAGAGTCCTTTCCGCAACTCGAAGAGCGCTTCCGCCATCACCTGATTGGCGGGCGCCTGGACGCCGCCGGGATTGCTCAGCGTGGCCGGGTCGGTGTGCCCCACCCCTCGACGTTTGTGCGCGCTCTTCAGGTCGTCCGGCACCAGATCTTCGGGAGAAGCTTCCTGATAGCGCCCGCCCTTGAGCACGAAGACGTAGTGGATGAGGTCGTCCACGTGACGGTACGTCCAGAATTCGTTCATCGGAGCGATGAGCGTGCCGGGCATCGGATAGGCATTCTCCCGGAGGATCTGCGTGGCGCGGGAGACGTCGACCAGGATGGTGTTTTTCGAGTAGGGCGGGCCGTATCGTACGTAGGCTTCGCCCCGGTCGTCAAAGCCCGCCGGCGAGCCGTTGAAAGCAAAGTTTTTCACCGAATACGCCACGCGCGCCAGGTGCTCGGCCACCCGTTCGTTCAGCGGGCTGGCCGGCAGGGGGTCCTGACTGCGCCAGAACGTCGACAGGAAGTCGCCGGCGTCGGAGCGGAGGCGCAGGCCTTGCAGCAACGGGCCGGGGCGTCCTTCGATCACGCGCTCCCGCTCATCGTCGGTCAGAATCGGGAGCATTTGCGCCACGTGCCGCCGTACGATGGCCGCATCGGCCTCGGAGAGCGGCGCCCCGGCGCGTTCGAGGATCGCCAGGTAAGCGAAGGAGGCTTTTTCGTACGACGTTTGATCCTGATGATCGAAGACGCTCCGCACGAAGGTGTCGGCCAGACGCAACTCGAGCTTCTCTTTCTCGGCCAGCCCGTCGAGCCCGCTTCGCCACGCCTCGTGCGCCGCCGCCATGTGGCCGAGGGCTTCGTGCGCGACGCCGAGCCAGTATGCCGCCGAGCCGACATCGTCCAGATAGAAGCCGGGATCCGTCGCCACGACCAGCTGGAGCCGCCGGATCGCCTCGTCGTAGCGTTCCTCCTTCACCGCTGCGACGCCCTTACGAAGCGCGCGATCGAGGTTCATCCCCGGGACGCCGGCCACCTTTCCGTGGACGCGTCCCCATCCGTCCGGGTGATACTCCATCGGCAGGAGTTCCGCCACCCGCTCGAAATACCAGTATCCGAACTTCGTGAGGGCGTACGTATCCTCCACGAGTCCGTCCGTCGTGATGAGCACGTCGGGCTGGTTGAGCGCAATGTAAGAGACCTGCTCGTCCTCGCTCGTCCGGATCCGCCGGGCCGCATATTCCCGAAACTTGAGATACTGCGCGCTCGGCTGTTCCTTGAAATAGATGACCTTGAGGTAGCCGGGAAAGTTCAGCAGCCGTTCGAACGGCAGCGCTGCGGCTTCAAGCACCTCGTGCGGCTTCACCCCGTTGACGCGCGCCGCCGGTCGGTTGCCGGGCACGCCCGCGTACACCGATTCCTGACGCTTCTCTTCCGAGAGCAGCATGAACCCTTCCTCCCAGAGACGATCCCGAACGAGAGCGGTGAGGAAGTGCCGGAGCGACCCGTTATAGGCCTCACGCCGCCTTTTCTCCCACTTCTTCCGCTCCTTCTCGTCGACGGGCGTCATCTCCGTGAACCCGACCCGCCCGCTGTACTTCACGTAATGCCTTCGCTCCCGAAGCTCGAACTCATCGAGGACGAATTGCAGCAGATAGCCGAGCGCCCGGTTCTCGATCATCAGGGGTTCCCGCGCGTGCACGACGAAGCGTTCATCTTCGTCCTTGCCCACGTCAAAATCGAGCACTTCGGGGTTGAGGATCTCACATTTGGAGGCATTCTCCGAGACGCCGAGAAAAAACTTGCGGAAACGGTCGAAGCGCTTCTTCCACGTTTTCTCCGAAAGAGCCGTCACCTCGATCCCTTCACTCTCGATCACGCGGGGCGTGAGCCGGAAGGTGCGTTCGCGCGTTCCGACTTCTTCGAAGCGCATCCGCTCCGTGACCGCGTCATATCCTAGGAAAGACGCCACGACCTCGAGCGACCCCAGGGGCAAGCCGGTGATCGAGAAGAACCCTTCGGCGTCCGTGGAAGCGCCGAGCATGGTGCCGGCGACGAACACGTTGGCGCCGGGCAACGGCGCGCCGGTCACGGCGTCTCGGACGTATCCGGTGAGCGCGACGTCCGCACGTTGGGCTTCCGCCGAAAGCGCCGGGAGAAGCAGGAAAAAGAGGGCAACGAAGGGGAACGTCCGGAGTCTCATAACTATGCCTGAATAGACTTCTCACGCGCGTCTGACCGCCGGTCTTGCGTGAAAAGCGCATCGCAGAAGAGGACCCTGTTTGCCCGAGGCAAATCCTGCCGGGACCTCGAAGATATTTCTGCGTGCCTTCTGCCCGACGGCCGTTACGACCCGTCGACGACCACGGACTGATCGCCGCCGCCGTCGCCGCCGTCGGGGTTGCCGGAGCCGCCTTCCTTATCCGATCCGAAGAAATCACATCCGGACGCGGCAAGCGACAGCACCATCACGAGCAAAAGCAGAAAACGACGCATAGGATTCATCAGCGATTGTGAGCGAAAAGAAAACGGGAGACAGGCCCCGTCGTCGGTCGCGGGAACACCTGCCGAGGTGCTGAAACCCGATTTCTGCTTTATATGGCGTAAATACCGGAAAGTTTACAACTTATCCTCATCCACGACGAGGGGGCGGTCGCGGAAATTGTAAATGATGGTCACCGAGTCCTGATCGGCGTTGGGACGCCGGTCGCTTCGCAGCTTTCCATCGACCCAGAGGCGCGCCCACAACTCGTCGGCCTCCGGCGTAAAGCGACGAATCAGCACGTAGAACTGGTTGTTCTCACTGATGTCGAAGGTGCGCTCGAACGGAAGCGAAACCGTGAAGGTGTCGGACTGAAAGAGACGCACGAGGATGGTGTCTCCCAAAACCAGGCCGGAATCGTCGATAACGGGCTGACGCTGGGACAGGAAGTCAGAGGATACGATGAGTTCGCTCCGGGCGCCGCTCTTGCCCTCGATGCGGAGGCGGGCCTTGTCGGGCGGGTTGCTTCCGAAGAGGCCGCAGCCCGTGGCCGCCAGAAGCGGCAGCCACACCAATAGCCCGAACGGTTTCGCGAGCTGCTGTATGAGGAGGTTCATCGGTTTTCCGGGACGGTGCGTTTTGCGATTCAAACTCATGCGAGGCGGATGCGTCCGGGGAGCGCACAGTGCGCAGCCGCGTTCCGGACCGCGCCCCGTGCAATACGTGAGGTCATAGCCCAAAAACGCGGGAGAGCGGGAGCGGGAGCGAAAGCGCGTGAAGGAACGTCTCCTTCCGGCGTCTTCGCTGCCATGCCTCCACTCTCCCGCGCTTCCGAGCTACGGCCACCCGTAGGCGTTATTTCACCAGCGGGTTGGCTTCGATCTCAACCTTCGTGATCGGAAGGAACGTGCCCGGCCGCGTGGTGGCCGGCGTCCCGCTTTCCCACTCCGGCGATTGCAGGCCGAAGCGATAGAGGTCCGCCAGACGACGGCCCTGCAGGAAGAGGTTCACCGCGCGGGACTCGATGAGGAGATCCTGCGCATCCACCTGTCCGCTGTACGGCGTCAGGTCGTCGAAGGCGCGCACGTGGTTGATGTGCGTGGTGAAGCCGCTCATGTCCCCCTGGGCCAGCGCCGACTCGGCGAGGATCAGGTGCATCTCGCGCGCCGAGACGATCGGGAGATCGGCGTACTGGCGCTGGGCTACGAAGTCTTCGATGAAGGCCTTCAGGTACGGATGGACCTCACCGTCGATCATGTCCGGATAGGTCACCTCGTCCACCTTGTTGCCGGCCGCGTTGCGTTTGACCCACTTGTCGGTGAAGGTAAACTCGAGACGGTCGTTGATCTGACCCGCCATGTAGTTGTCGAGTTGGAAGCCGCCGTCGGTGATCAGCTTGAAGACGAAGTCGCCGTCCATCACGCCCAGCGCCGCCGCCGCTTCGGCCGCGCCCGCGTTCACGAGCGGGCTGCTCGTATTGACGGGGTTGACCTTTTGCCAGACGGCCTTGCTGTAGACGATCCGGGCTTTCATGCCCATCAGGGCGGCTTCGAGGTCGCCGCTCGGGTTGAGCGCCAGCGCCTTGTTCACCGAACCGAGCGCATGATCGTAGAGCGTGATCATGTTCTCCGGCCCGACGGGCGGCCCGGGCTCCGTGCGGTCCGACAACGTGAAGTCGTCGAACATGTCGGCGATGGTCGTGTAGATGATCGCGTTATAGAGATACACCCGGATGAGCGCGTTCGTGCTTCCGGCGCCCGCTTCCTGGAACGCCTCCAGCCGTCCGATGAATTCGTCGGTCATCCACCGGGCCTCGCCCACATAGGGGAAGGCCTGATCGGTGAACTCATTGCCCGAAAAGTCGATGACGCCGTCATCGAGCTGCCCCCAGGCGTCGCGCGAGCCCACCCAGGTGAGCTCGTCGGTGGCGACGGAATAGGGCGCGGTGATGTACGAAAGCGCACGGGTGACGGAGGCTTCCGCCCCGTTGGCCATGGGGTCGGCTGCCGCCGGGTTGCTCAGGTCGTCCTCCACCAGGTTGTTCGGGTTCTCGACGTCGAGAATCCCACATCCGGCGAGGGTCCATACGGCCAGTAGCGCGGCGCTGAGCGTCGGCGCCAGGCCTTTGATCCATTTCTTCATGATATCAGTCGTTTTGCATTCGTGGCTCAGGAAACCGGGGCGAGGAGCAGGAGGCCGAGCCGCCCTCCCTCGCCCGATCCGCACGTCGATTACAGCCCCATCCGAAGCGTGAACAGGAACCGCCGCGGGATCACGAAACCGAAGGCTTCGACGCCGTCGAGGAAGTTTTGCGAGAGCGATCCTCCCGCGCCGCGACCGACGGCGTTCAACTCGGGATCGACGCCGTCGTACTTCGTCCAGATCGCCAGGTTACGCCCGGAGACCGACAACGAGAGGCTGCGCACCCCGAGACGCTGCGTCATCGACCGCGGCAGGTCGTACGACAGGCTCACTTCGCGCCAGCGAATGAAATCGGCTTTCTTGATCGTGTTCAGACCACTGAAGGGCGAGAGCGCGAGATCGGTATTGAGCCACTCGCGCAACGCGTCGAGGCGCACCTGCGGGTTGTTCTGCGGGTTGCCGTTGGCATCGACGCCGCCCGTGATGTAGTTCAACTCCACGCGCGCGGACTGCGGCGTGTTGCGTCCGATGACCGGGTTGGCCTGCCGGAACGCCCCCGTGAGGTTGTTCACGTAGTAGTTGCCGGTCCGGTACTCGAACATGGTCGAGAAGGTGAAGTTACGCAGGAACTTCACCGAACCGCCGAACGAGCCCGACCAGTCCGGCGTGGGCTTGCCGAGGAAGTGGGTCAACTTGCCCGTCAGCAAGTCGTCCGGGTTCGGATCGTCGGCCAGCAGAATGATGCTGGTCGTATTGGGCAGACGCGCGCTGCTCTCGTCGAGACCGCTCAGGAAGTCGAGGATCTGCGATTCCGTGTCGGGCTGGCCGTCGCCGTTGAAGTCCACCGGAAGCGAGCCGGAGGGCACGTCGAGGAGCTTGGCGCCGAAGTTGGTTCCGGGCGCATAGCCTTCGGTCAGATAGTTCCGGTAACGCGGATAGCTGCCGCCGACCTTGATCGGCGGAGCGCCGCCCATGTCGGTCACTTTCTCCCACAGGTAAGCGCCGTTGGCAAACAAGTTGACCGACGTTTCGGACGAGTTATAGACCAGCGCGTTCAACTGCAGTTCAAGTCCCCGTCCCTTGAGCTCGCCGATGTTGTCGAGCTGCGTGGAGCGGAAGCCGCCGGAGACCGGGAACTGCCGGTCGATGAGCGCATCCTTGACGGTCCGGTCCCAGTACGTCGCTTCGAAGCCGAGCCGGTCGCTGAAGAGCCCCGTCTCCATGCCGACTTCCCACTCGGTCGAAATCTCCGGCTTGAGTTCCGGGTTGCCGAGGTTGCTCGGCACGATGCCCGGGCCGTTCTGCGAGGAGAGCGCCGTATAGGTGGTCAACGCGTCGAAAGCGCCGGGCTGCAGCCCCGACTTCCCGAGGGCTGCGCGGAACCGGAGCGACGTGATCGGCCCGATGGGACGCCAGAAGTGCGCGTCCGACGGGATGAACGAGGCCGAGACCTTCGGATAGAAGACCGTGCTGAAATCGGAGCCGAACGCCGAGTTGGCGTCGAGGCGTCCGCCGGCGGTCACGTAGAGGTAGTTGTTGAAGCCGACCTGCTCCTGGAAGAAGACGCCGATGTTGACGATCTCCGAGAAGAACTCAAAGACGTCTTCGACCGAGGCGGCCCCGGCCACGTTGAAACCGGGCCCCGGGAAGTTGACGCCGCTGCCCTGCAGGATGTCGCGGTTGGTCACGAAGCCCTGCGAACCGAAGAGGAACGTCGATTCCAGCTTCTCGGTCAGTTCGTTCCGGAGCGTGCCCTTCACGTCGAAGGTGAGTTCGAGGTTGTTCGTCGTCCGGTTGTCGCGGCTGCCGTCGGGCTCACTGCCGGAGAAGCCGTCGATGTTCCAGCCGAAGGGCCGCACGTCGGTGTCCTTCTGCGTCGTAAAGTCTACGCCGAAGGTGGCGTCGAGGGTCAGCATCTCCAGGGGCCGGTAGTTGGTGCCGAGGCTGCCCACGAACCGTTTGACGTTCTGCTGGAGCACCTGCTGCATCGCCTCGTTGACCGTGGCGAAGGCCACCGTGCCGGTCTGGTTGTTGTACCGAACAAGCTCGGGCTTGCTGAACTGCGCCAGCGAAGAGACCCCGTAGATGTTGTTGTTCGAGTCCATCGTCTCGAGGAACGAGTCCGTATAGCTCGACGTGATGCGGAACTGCAGCTTGTCCGTCGGGAAGATGTTCAGGCTGGCCGTGGCCTGGGCGCGCCGGGCGATGTCCTCCACGCGCGTCGTGACGCCGGGCGGATACCGGCGTCCCTTCTTGCCGCCGAAGGGTCCGTCTTCGCGGAACCACCGGACGCTGGCGAAATAGGTGATCCCCGGCGAGCCGCCGCTGACCGACGCGGAGTACGTCTGGCCGTTGCCGGTCTCGTAGAGGTCTTCCATGAACTCCCGCTCGACGATCTGATAGGGGCGCAGCCCGGACACGTTGAGCCACTTGGCCATCGTATCGGCCTGTGCCTGCGAGCGCGCAAAGCCCGTGTTGGCGTCATAGACCTTCGGGTAAACGCTCGCCGACTGCTGGATGCTGAAATTGAACCGCGGCGGACCTACGCTGCCCCGCTTCGTGAAGATCTGAATGACGCCGTTCGAAGCTTCCGAGCCGTAGAGCGTGGCCGCGGCCGCCCCTTTGAGCACTTCGACGCGCTCGATGGATTCCGGGTTGATGTCGTCGAGCCGCGAGGGCGAACCGCCCGGGTTGAACGTGAGGCCGCCGCCGTTGTTGGCGCGCACGCCGTCGATGTAGATGATGGGCTCGTTGCTCTGAGAAAGGCTCGCCGAACCACGGATGCGGATGCGCGCGCCCTCTCCCGTCTGACCGCCCGAGGGCAGTCCCACGAGACCCGGCTCACGGCCCTGCAGCACGTCCGAAAACGTCTGGATGGGGGCCGACTCCAGCTGCGAGACGTCGATGGTGCCGATCGAGTTGCCGAGTTTACGCTTCTCGACGGGACCACCGGCGCCGGTGACCACGACCTCATCGAGGTTGATGGCCGCTTCTTCCATGAGCAGGGGGAGCGTCTCCGTCTCTCCGTCCAAAAGATCCACCTCGGTGCGAATGGTGCGATATCCGACGAAACGCACTTCGAGGCGGTGTTTGCCCGCCGGCACGTTTTCGATGATGAAGTCGCCGTCAAGGTCTGTCACGGCGCCCATGTTCAGGTCCACGAGCAATACCTGGGCTCCGGGCAACACATCCCCGGTGCTGCTCTCCATGACGGTCCCCTTGATCGTGCCTTGTGCGGCAGCCTGCAAGGGGAAACACAACAGGAGCAGGGCGAATAACGGTAGTATCCGTCCTTTCATCTGGTACCTCCTCTACTTAGTGGGTAAGGAAATTTGCTTTCGCCATAGAAGCGATGCGCAAAGACTTGCCTCGATGTGCCGCCGTCCCGAACGAATATGGCCATTCGGAAGCCACAGAGGTATGCCGGAGCCGTCAGATGTGTCGCGCACACGTACCGGGAGCTATCCCGGAAACCCCGTCATGATCAGATTGCGGTGTGAAGCTGCGGTCTTACGAAGCAATGGTGGGCAACGAAACGCTTCTACAGGTCGAAAGCTAATGAAGCTTTACCTCTAATTCAAAAAAAATTGTCCACGGGTAAAGTCAAAAAAAATGGGACATTGGAATTGCGCGGACCGGAGGAATGTCCAGAGACATCCCGGTCTCGTACCTTTTACGCATAAACGTTCCCGAAAAAGCGCTTTTCGAATCCCTTCTCGGCTCCGCTCCTTTTTGCCGATCAAGGAGCCCCTTTTTCCTCGAGACGATTTTTTTTGTTGAACGGCCGTCCTGAATGGTCGTAACCCGCCCTCGTTTCTCATCGTACACCCGGCATCATCAGCCGCCGTCGCAACCGATCCGGACCGGTCATGAGGCGCCCTTTGATCTTTCTCGATCATGGTTGTCTCGAAGCACGGGGACGCGTCGCCACCGGGCAAAAACCCTCGGCCCTGCTGCTGATCACGACGATGGCCTTTCTCCTTTCAATGCTGTTCTGCCCCCCGGCCTTCCTCCCGACGTGCCTCCGATCATCCTCATCGCCGCTCTCTCCTACGATCGCCTCATCGGCGCGGGTGACGGCATGCCCTGGCGCGTGCCGGAGGAATATCGGCAGTACCTCTCGTTCGTCGAGGGACAGACCGTCATCATGGGGCGGCGTACGTTCGAGATCTTCGGCGACGACCTCACGAGCGCCCATACCCTCGTCGTCAGCCGGACGGCGGAGAAACGGACGGGCGTCGTCGTCTGCGGCAGCGTGGAAGGCGCGCTCGCCCGTGCCCGCGAGATCGGTCGCACGATCTTCGTCGCCGGCGGCGGAAGCATCTACCGACAGACCCTCTCGCTCGCCGACGCCCTCTATCTCTCCTACATCAAAGGGGCGTTCTCCGGCGACACGTTCTTCCCCGAGTTCGACCGTTCGGCATGGGAAGAGGTGAAGCGAGAGGATCATCCCGCCTTCGAGTTCGTCGCGTACCGCCGCCGCGTCGGTCAGGCAGGGTCGAGCCGGGCGTCGAGCGCGCGAAGAAAGGTGGCCGGCTCCGGACGCACGCGGTAATTGTCGGTCTCATCTACCCAGCGCACCACCCCCTCGGCATCGGTCAGGATGACCGTCGGCAGAACCGTATCGGTTGCATACCCGAAGAGTTCGAGTCCGAGCGGCAGCCCGCCGCGCGCGACGATCCCGAGCGCCTCGGCAGCCCGGTTGTCCACGTCGACGAGGAAGTGAAAGGGGAGGTCGAATTTTTGCGCGAGCGCGCGGGTGTGCCCGTGCGGCTGAGGGCTGATGAGCACGACGGAGACGCCCCGACGCACCAGTTCCTCGTATTGCCCGGCAAGCTCTCCGATCTGCGCCATACAGAACGGGCACCAGTTGCCCCGATAGAAAAGGAAGAGTGTGGGTCCGCCGAAGAAACGATCCGCACGCACACGCACGCCGTCCTCGTCCTCTACGGTAAAGATCGGGAGCCGCCGCCCCACCTCGAGCGCCGCGCTCGGCGCACGCCCGAGATCGGAGTACCAGAGGTCATAGACGAGGAACAGCCCGAAGCCCACCAGCGCTGCGCTCAGCGCCCCCGCATCCGACGTCCCCGCCACGTATGCGTACGCCGACAAGCCTACCCCCAGGACGCCGAGCGCCACGAGCGCGGGCATCCGCGCGCGGGTACGGGCCACACGCTTGAACATCATCGCCACGGCCACCAGAGAGACGATCGGCAGCGTGGTCAACGCCGCGCCGAACCAGCCGAGATCGAACCCGGAAACGAAGCGGTAGAACGCGTAGAGGCCGAGCGCGGCGGCAAACGTCAGATACGGCGTGACGAAATATGACTTCAAGCGGGGCAATGCCTTCATGTGGGGACCTCGACGACCTATCCTGCGCGCGATGGAGCTCCGACGGAACCGGCCGTTTTGAGTGATTTTCGGGAAGCCCTCGTTACGGAAGTCCCGCCCCGAAGTTTTCACGCGTGCGCCGGTTTGGCGGATTGCTTCACGCGCCCTATCATGTCCCCGGGTTTCGATCATTTTCCGAGAAAGAACAGCCATGAGCAACGTCACGTTTTACCGATGGGAAGACATGGAGCGCGAGCGCGTCACGGACCGCCTCGACCGGCGGCTCATCACGGGCGAGCGCATGATGCTCGCGCACGTGTACCTCAAGAAAGGGTGCGTCGTGCCCAGGCACCATCACGAGAACGAGCAGATCACGTACGTGCTCGAAGGCGCGCTCCGTTTTCGGCTCGGCGAGGACGAAAGCGAGGAGATCATCGTGCGGGCGGGCGAGGTGCTTCACATCCCCCCCAACGTTCCGCACATGGCCGAGGCCCTCGAAGACACGCTCGACGTGGACCTCTTCAGCCCGCCCCGCCGGGACTGGCTCGACGGGACGGACGCCTATCTCCGAGACGCACCCGACGGCGCATCGAACGCCTGAAACGCGCGGCCACGCGAACCCGCCTGTTGTAACCCGAGACGTCCCCTGGGACACGAAAAGGGCATGAATCGCTACCCTGCATTGATCCTCGCCCTCGTCCTCCTCACCGGATGCGCCGGCTCCCGCCCCACCCCGCATCTGTCCGAGCTCTACGACCGAAGCGCCCGCTTTCACGACGCGCGACGCAACCCCATCATCCTCATCCCGGGCATCCTCGGATCGAACCTGGTTGACAGCGCCTCCGGGCGCGTGGTCTGGGGCTCGTTCACCGGCGACTGGGCCAACCCCACCAGACCCGACGGCGCACGCCTGCTCGCCCTCCCCATGCGTGAGGGCGCTCCCCTTCCGAACCTCCACGACGACGTCGCCCCGAACGGCGTGCTCGACCGCGTCAAGCTGAAGGTCCTCGGCCTGCCCATCAACGTGAAGGCTTATTACAACATCCTCGACGCCCTCGGCATCGGCGGCTACAAGGATGAATCCGGAGACATCAACAGCATCGATTACGGCCCCGACCACTTCACATGCTTCCAGTTCGACTACGACTGGCGGCTGGACAACGTGGAGAACGCCAGGCGGCTCAAAGCTTTCATAGCGGAGAAACGGGCCTACATCCTGCGCGAGTACGTCCGGCGCTATGGACCCGGAGATTACGACGTCAAGTTCGACCTCGTGGCCCATTCGATGGGCGGGCTTCTGACGCGGTACTTCCTCCGGTATGGAGACGCCGACCTCCCCGCCGACGGCTCGACGCCGAAGGTCACGTGGGCGGGCGCTGCGGACGTGGACCGGGTCATCCTCGTCGCGCCCCCCAATGCCGGGTCGCTCAACGCGCTCGATCAGCTCATCCACGGGCGCAAGTTCGGGCTGACGGTCCCCCGTTTCCCCGCCGCCGTGATCGGCACGATGCCCGCCGTGTACCAGAACCTGCCCCGGGGCCGCCACGGCGCCCTCGTCGACGCCGCCGATCCGAACCGGAAGCTCGACCCGCTTGACCCCGACCTGTGGGAAGCGATGGGTTGGGGCCTCGCCGACCCGGATCAGGATGCGACGCTGGCGATGCTCCTTCCCGACGCGCCGGACGCCGCCGCCCGCCGTCGCATCGCGCGCGAGCATCTTCGGAAGAGCCTGGCCCGCGCACGGCAGTTCATGGCCGCGCTCGATCAGCCTGCAGCGCCCCCGGAGGACGTCACGATTTACCTGATGACCGGCGACGCCATCGAAACGCCCGCCATAGCCACCGTCGACCGCCACAATGGACGTTTCTCCATCATCCGGAAAGAGCCGGGCGACGGCACCGTGCTCCGAAGCAGCGCACTGATGGACGAACGCATCGGTTCCGAATGGCAACCCTACCTCCTTTCCCCTATCGCGTGGAGTCAGGTCTACTTTCTCTTTACCGAGCACCTCGAAATTACCAAAGACCCCGCATTTACGGATAACATTCTATACCTTTTGCTCGAACAACCGCCAAAGTCCAGGTGACGGGCTCTCCCGGATCACCGGCTTGAAGCGGTAAGGCTTCCCCCGTCTCAGAGGATGGACTCATGCGACATCGCCCCTTTTACGGGCCGCTTCGAGGCGTCCTCCTCGCAGTTTACCTCTTCTCTGTCGCCGCGACGCCCGACCTCAACGCCCAGCCGACGTCTCAAGCCCGAACGTCCGTCACGCTCGTTCCGGGCGCGCGATACGCAGCGGGCGGCCTCCACCGCCTCTTCATGGGCGACGGCTATCGCGACCTGTGGACGCACCCCGTCGAGGTCCCGGTGCTCGATCTCCATTCGTTCGCCGGAGGCCTCACGCCGCTCCGAAGTCACGTCGGCAGCCAGACGACCTCGCTTCGCCTCCAGGGGGCTGACGGCAAGCAGTATCAGTTTCGTTCGGTGGACAAGAACCCGGTCATGGTCCTCCCCGAAGAACTGCGCCGCACCCTCGCGGGAACGGTCATGCAGGACGGCGTCAGTTCGACGCACCCCTTGAGCGGTGTCCTCGCGGCGGAGGTCCTCGAAATCGCCGGCGTCCTCCACGTCACCCCGCAGCTCTTCGTGATGCCGGACGACCCCGCGCTCGGCTCCTTCCGCGAGGCCTTCGCCGGGATGCTCGGCACGCTCGAAGAACGCGCCGACGAAAACGAAGGCATGGCCCTCCCCTTCGCCGGCGCGCTGAAAATCACCGGCAGCGACCGCCTCTTCGAGCGCATCAACAAGAGCCCGAAGCACCGGGTCGATACACACGCCTTCCTCAAAGCCCGCCTCGTGGACCTCTTCATCGGCGACCGGGACCGGCACCGCGACAACTGGCGATGGGCCCGGTTCACCGACGACTCGCCGGTGTACTGGCAACCCATCTCCCGCGACCACGACCACGCCTTCGAGAAGCTTCAGGGCCTCTTCCCCGCGCTCGCCGCCCTCTACTTTCCCGGCGTTCTCGTCTATGGGCCGGAATACGGAGACCTCTTCCATCTGACCTGGAACGGTCAGGAAGTGGACCGACGGTTCTTCGCCGGGCTGGAAAAGGCCGTCTGGGATTCGGTGGCGGCCGACCTTCAGGCGCGTTTCAACGACGAGGCGCTCGAACGCGTCCTACGGAAGCTCCCCGTCGCCTATCGGGCGCTCGACGGCCCCGACCTGCTCGCCGGGATGAAAGGCCGCCGCGACCGTCTCCCCGAAATCGCCGATGCGTTTTACCGGTTCCTCGCCCATCAGGTAGACATCCATGCGACCGACGCCCCGGAGGCGGCCGAGATCACGCTCCACGACGACCGATCGCTCACCCTCATCCTCCGGGCGCGCAAAGACGAAACGCCATATTTCCGAAGGCGGTTTTTCCGGGACGAGACGCACGAGATCCGCCTCCGCATGTTCGGCGGTGACGACCGCGTGGTGGTGCGCGGCGCCGGCGACCCCGGCATCACGCTT
Organism: Rhodocaloribacter sp.; assembly: GCF_056451265.1. Taxonomy (NCBI): domain Bacteria; kingdom Pseudomonadati; phylum Rhodothermota; class Rhodothermia; order Rhodothermales; family Rhodothermaceae; genus Rhodocaloribacter; species Rhodocaloribacter sp. The sequence goes on from NZ_JBWOPL010000019.1 coordinate 73,076, forward strand.
CGGGTCGTCGGCGGCGAGGGGGACGACGTGCTCATCGACTCCTCGCGGGCGGGCGGGCTCCATTTTTACGACGACCCCGCCGGACCACCCGTCACGGAGGGTCGCCCGGTGAAGGTCGACCGCCGACCGTATGAGGAATGGGTCGGCAGCGACCTCGACCGATACCCGCCCCGGGAGTGGGGGCGCCTGTGGAAGCCCGTCGCCTGGCTCTCATACGATACGGACTACGGCGCCTTCATCGGCGGCGGCGCGGCGCGCCAAGTCTTTGGCTTCCGGAAAAGGCCGTATGCCTCACAGATCACCCTCCGCGCGGGCTTCACCACAAACCCCCGCGCCATCCGTCTCGCCTTCGACGGCGACTTCCGAAGAGAAAACTCGGAGGTGTATACGACCGTCAGCGCACTCGTCTCGGGCATCGAAGTGCTCCACTTCTTCGGGTTCGGGAATGCCACCGACCTCGGCGGGCGACGAAGCTCCTTTTTTAACGTGACCCAACAACAGTATCACCTGGAGCCTTCGATCGTCGCGCCGCTCTCACCCGCGTTGTCCGTCTCCGCCGGGCCGACGTTCGCCTTCTCGGACACCGGGAAGAACCCGGGGCGCTACATCTCCACGCAGCCCGAAGGCGTCTACGGAGACGGCGACTTCGCGCAGCTCGGCGCGCGGCTCCACGTGCGGCTCGACACCCGGGACCGCCCCACCGCCGCCACACGCGGTTTCTCGGTCGAGGCCGAAGGAAACGTCTTCCCCGCGCTCCTCGACGTACAAAGCGCTTTCGGCCGCGTGAACCTCGCGGCGACGACCTACCTGAGCGCGCCTCTGGCGATGGACCCGACGCTGGCCCTCCGCATCGGAGGGGCGAAGGTCTGGGGCGCTTTCCCCTTCCACGAGGCGGCCTTCATGGGCGGGCCGTCGTCGCTCCGAGGATGGCGACGGCAGCGCTTCGCCGGCGATGCCTCCCTTTTCGCCAACGCCGACCTTCGGCTCTTCCTCACCCGGTTCTTCGCCGTCCTCCCCGGCGACTTCGGCGTCTTCGGCCTCGCCGACGCCGGACGCGTCTACCTCGACGGCGCCTCTCCCGGGGGGTGGCACACGGCCGTCGGCGGCGGCGTCTGGTTCTCCGTCCTCAACCGCGCCCATACCTTCTCGCTCGGCATCGCCACGAACGAGGAACGCTCCTCCCTCTTCGCCCGCGCCGGCTTCGACTTCTGATGCAACCGCCGGGAATGGGAGCTTGAAACCGTGTCCGATGACGCGAGCGAACGCGAACCCCTGACGCGAGCCCTCACCCCCGCACCTTGCGGATCACCTCGGAGAAGAATGCCTCGAAGGGAAGGTCTGCGTGCCAGTGAACCTGCCGGGCGCTCGCACGATTCACGTACAACCAGTGCGCCAGGAGACGGACCTCCTCCACCTCTTCCCGGAGGTATCGTTCGGGCCGCGGGTGGTCGGGGTCGAAGCGTGCGCGGAGCCTGGTCCGGAGCGCGCCTTCGGCTTCGGCGTCGAGCGGGAGCCGAAGTGTGAACGTCTCGGCGGGTCGACCGAAGCGGATGACGAAAAGCTGCACGGTCCCGGCCTCCGCGCCGGGCATGACGAGCGCGGCATGGTGGTCGAGCACCGGAGCGGCCACACACTGCTGTTTGTCGAGGAGGTGGGTCAGCGTCTCGACGGCGTCGCGGCGGGCGGCGGCCTCCTCGAAGTCGAGCGCGGCGGCGGCGGCGGCCATCTCCTCACGCAGCCGGTCGAGCGCCGTCCGGTCCTTCCCCGTGAGGAAGTCGCGCACGCGGCGAACCTCGTCGGCATACTGCTCGGCGGCGGCCCCGCCCTCGCACGGCGCCCCGCAGCGGCCCATGGCGGCGTAGAGGCACCGATGCCCCCGCGCGAACGTGTCGTCGTCGCATTCGCGCAGCCGGAAGAAGCGGTCGATGACCTCGACGATGACCTCCGCCTGACGCCGTCCCCCCACCGGTCCGAAATACTCCGCGCCGTCGTCGGTGAGGTACGACTGCCGGCTCACGCGCGGGAAGCGGTCCGCCGTGTCGAGACGGATGAACGGGCGGTTGCGATACCGCCGCTGCGCGCGGTTGAACCGGGGCTTTTCCGCCTTGATGAGGCGTGACTCGAGCAAGAGCGCCGCCAGCTCAGAGCCCGTCTCCTCCCACCCCACGTCCCGCACCACGTCGATCATTCGGCGGACGTGCTCGGTGTGCGATTCGATCCCCGTGAAATAGCTTCGGACGCGGCGACGCAGGCTTTTCGCTTTGCCGATGTAGATCGTCTTCCCCTGCCGATCCTTCATGAAATAGACGCCGGGACCCTCCGGAAGGCGGGGCAACACCTCCGTGCGGATCCGGCGGAGATGCGCCGGATCCTTCCGCGCTGCGACGTACGTCCGGTTCTGAAAGGCGAGCAGTTCTTCGAGCGTTTCCAGGCCCGTCTCGAAGGTGATCTGCGAGAGAAAGCGGCGCAGGACCTCCGCCGTCGTCTCGGCGTCTCCGAGGGCGCGGTGCCGCCCGTGAGGGCGGATGCCGTAGAACTCGGCCACGCTGCCGAGGCTCTTCGACCGGAGCCCGCGGAGCAACCGCCGCGCCAGGCGAAGCGTGCACAGCCCCGGATTGCCGATGGCCGCGCGCCCGATCCGGGCCAGCTCGGCATTCAGGAAACTCAGGTCGAAGTTCAGATTGTGCGCCACGAAGACGCCTTCGCCGAGGAAGTCGAGGTACCGGGGAAGCACTTCGGCGGCGGAAGGCTGATCGAAGACCATCGCCGTGGAGATACCCGTCAGGGAGGTGATGCGACGCGGGACGGACTGCCCGGGGTTGATGAGTTGTGCGAACCGCTCCACCACCTCGCCGCCCACCACCTTCACGGCGGCCAGTTCGATCACCCGATCACGCGCGGCGCTCACGCCGGTCGTCTCGGTGTCGGTGACGACGAAAGGGGTCTCTTCGATCCGCATCGGGAACACGGCGGCGGTTCTTGAAAGGGCATCCGTGCTCTATTTTACGCCGCCCGTCGAGAATGGCAAGCGAAAACGAGAGGTATTTTCCGAAAAGGTCTCGGAAGGAGCCTCAGCATGCCGCCTCGTCGCCGTCCCACGGCATCCGCCCGTGATACCGGACGAAGCCGAGCCGTTCGCGCACGGCCTCCCCCACATACGTCTCGCCGTCGAGGAGCCGGTGAATGGCCTCCACGAGGGACGCGCCTGCCTCGTACTTCGTCAGATACCCCTGCGCACCCGCTTCGAGCGCCTGTTCCACGGTGATGCCTTCATCGTGGCGGGACACCACGAGTATGGGCACGTCGGGACGTCGCCGACGCAGGCGTCGGATGAGCTCGATGCCCGTCATGTCCGGGAGCGAGAGCCCCACCGTCACGAGGTCCGGACGCAGACGCTCGATCAGGGCGAGCGTCTGCGCAGCCGCACCCGCCTGCCCGCACACGGCCAGGTCCGGCTCGGCTTCGACGATGAGCGAGAGCCCGCGCCGGGTCAGCGGAAGGTCGTCCACGATGAGGATTCGTTTCGGCGGATGCACCATCGCCGACGGCCCGCCCACGGCTTCGGACAACGCATACGCAAGATTCGTGGGTCGCTTCGCATGCATGATCCCTCGTCTCAGATTCTTCGCGACTATTGAACGGATCCCCACCGGGCGCGCGGATCCGTTGCCTAAGGACGGGAATCGCACACGGATGCGCAGGCGGCGATTCCTTTTTTTCGCTGTAAGCGAATAACTTACACGGCGTGGGGCATTCCCTCCCTTGCCGATAGGAGCGTTGCCGAACCCTATCCCTCCCGGTCGAGAACGGCCATCGTGAGGCGACTCACACAGACGAGCTTCCCTTCCTCGTCGTGGATCAGGATCTCCCAGACCTGCGTCCGCCGCCCCAGATGAAGCGGTCGCCCCGTCCCGACGACCTTTCCCGAGCGCACGGAACGCACGTGATTGGCGTTGACGTCCAACCCCACGCAATACTTTCGCTCCGGATCGACGCACAGATTCGCTCCGGAACTGCCGATGGTCTCCGCCAGCACCACGGACGCGCCTCCGTGAAGCAACCCGAACGGCTGATACGTGCGATGATCCACGGGCATCTCGGCCTTCAAATAGTCCGCCCCCACCTCGATGAACCGAATGCCGATATGCTCCATGATCGTTCCGCCATTCAAGGCATTGAACATCTCCAGCGTGACCGGCACGGTCCATATCTTCTCATTCGTTTCTTCCATATAAAGCCAGGTTTGCCTTTAAACTTTGTCGTCACGACGCCGGAAACCGCACCACCACCTTCCCCCGGCTTTTCCCGCTGTGGAGATATTCCACCGCATCGACGACGGCGTCGAGGCCTTCGAACGGCGTCGGATCGACGGCGATCCGGAGTTTGCCTTCGGTCAGGAGCATGATCAGGCGCATCATGTGCTCGCGCATGTGGCCTGTGAAGTGCGGCAGGAAGAACCCGCGCACGGACGCCGACCTGGCCAGGAGTTGGGTATAGATCCGGGGCCGGCGCACCGTCTCGACGCCGTCGACGTATTCGCTGATGAAGCCGATGGTGAGCAGCCGCCCGTGCACGGCAAGCGCCCGGAGGCTCACGTCGAACATTTTCCGCCCGACGCTCTCGTACACCAGGTCGACGCCCTTCGGGTATTCCTTCTCGAGAACGCTTTGCACGTCTTCTTCGCGATAATTGATGACGCGGTCGCACCCGAGCGACCGGAGCATCTCGGCCTTCTCGGGCGTGCCGCACGTGCCGATGACGTGGTTGCCCGCCAGTTTCGCCAGCTGGACGGCATATTGCCCGGTGCCGCCCGCCGCCGCCGTCACGAGCACCGTCTCGCCCGCCCCCATCTCGCCGGTGACGTGGAGCGCGATCGAGGCGGTGAGGCCGCTCACGACGAGGCTCACCGCCTCGGGCGTCGCCGCCGGTACGGGAATGGCCCGCTTGGCCGGGAGCGTGTGATACTCGCGGTAACCACCGCCCGTCTCGGCGGTGACCACGAAATCGCCGGGCTTGAGGTCCGTCACGTCCGGACCTACCGCCACGACCTCCCCGGCGGCTTCGATGCCGAGGTCGAGCGGCGGCTTCGCCCCGGGGTCATACCGACCCGCCGCGATGTTCACGTCCGTCGCATTGACGCCCGCGATCAGGTTGCGCACGAGGATCTCGCCGGGGCCGGGGGGCGCGAGCGGCTCCTCGACGACCTCTGCCGCCTCGCGAAAATGCGGCGTCAGCCGCGCGGCAACGAGTTTGCGATACGTCTTCGGAAGTTCCATGGTCTACCCGGTTGGTCTGCTTGAAAAAATGATGGGTTATTTTCTTGCCCGGCCGGACATTTTCTTGCGCCAGTACCGGGCGAGGCCATACCAGCTTCCGGCCGGCTGCCCGAAAGCCTCGTACGCACGGAAGGCCTCCGGCGAGAGCGTTTCGCGGAGTTCGGCCAGGACGGTTGCCTCGAAGGCGCGCGCCCGTTCGGCGTCGTCCCGGTCGTCGGTGAGGGAGGCGCGGACGCGCTCGGCCCACCGGTCGAGCGCGCGGTCGAGGGTATGGAGGTGCCACGCCACGTCTTCGGCGGGGCCGAAGTGGGTCAGGAAAAGGCGCTCGGGCTGCCACAGGCGCACCACGTCGAGGCTCACGCGCCACTGTTCGAGGCTGATGTCGGGCGGAGGCGTCACCGGGAGCACGACCGGGTCCCCGGCCACGCGCATCCCGGCCACGTCGCCGACGAACGCCGTGCCGGTGGCCTCGTCGAGATAGCTGACGTGGTGAATGGCGTGACCGGGCGTATACGCCGCCTGAAGCGTGCGCCCGCCGAGTTCGAGCGTCTCGCCGCCCCGGAGCCGGACCACGTTCGCCTCCGGCACGGGGAGGAACGCGCCCCACATGGTGTCCATCGCCTCGCCATAGATCCGCCGCGCGCTCGCGAGCAACCGCTCCGGCGCGATCATGTGCCGCGCGCCGATCTCGTGCACGTACACGTTCACCGAAGGATGCGCCTGCACGAGCGTGCCCGTGCCCCCGGCGTGGTCGAGGTGGATGTGGGTCAGAAGGATCGCGTGCACGTCGGCGAGACCCGCGCCGGCGGCTTCGAGGTTGCGCGCCAGCCCGCCGAGCGACACCGCCGGACCCGGATCGACGAGCACGAGCCCGGCGTCCGTCTCGAGCACCCCCGTCGCGATGAGGTGCGGCTCTCCCAGATATTCGACGTCGACGTACCACGTCTTCGGCGCAATCGTGTTTTTCATGTCGTCGGATGAAGTTCGAAAAGGGATGCGTTCGGGCGCGTGCGTCTCGGCTCACGCGCCGGTGCGCGCCATGAACGCGAGGATGTGGGGGGCTATGCGCTCCCCGGCTTCCTCCTGAAGAAAATGCCCCGCCCCTTCGATGAACGTCTCCGGCTGATCGCCGGCCGTGGGGAGGAGCGTTTTGAAGAACCGGTGCGCCGCGCCGAGGATCGGGTCGCTGTCGGAGAAAAGGACGAAGGCGGGCTTGTGCCACCCGGCGAGGCCGCGACGCGCCTCGACCATCGCCCGAGCCACGGGGTCGTCGGGCGTCATCGGGACCATGAGCGGCCACACCGCCGCGCCTGCTTTCGAGGCGGCGTCGGGGAAAGGGGCGTCGTAGGCCGCCTGCACCTCGGGCGGCACACGGCTCGGGTCCGCCGTGCCGAGCGCCACCAGACGCCCCACCGGCAGATCGGGCGTTCGCGCAACGAAACTCCGCCACTGAAGAAAAGCCTCGCTCTTTCGCTCCGTCCCGTCCGGAAGAAACGTATTGAGGATGACGAGACGGTCGATGCGATCGGGCATCTCGGTGGCCACTTTCAGCCCCACGAGTCCCCCCCAGTCGTGCACGACGAGGGTGAGTCCGCGCAGATCGAGCGCTTCGAGGACGCCGCGCATCGTCTCCCGGTGGAGGTCGAACGAGTATTCGGACGCCTCGGTGAGCTTGTCCGACCGCCCGAAGCCCACAAAATCGAAGGCGACGACGCGATGCTTCTCGGCCAGAGGAGGGATCATCTTCCGATAGAGATACGACCACGTCGGCTCCCCGTGGAGGCACAGGATGGGCGCGCCCGTCCCCTCGTCCACGTAATGAATGCGGAGCCCGTTCACGTCCACGTAGTGCGGCGTGAACGGGAAGCCGGGAAGACCGGCGAAGCGATCGTCGGGCGTGCGAAAGACGGGCATGAGCGGGCCGAGAGGCGGGTTCGTTTTCGGGGTCGGTGGAAGTTCGACGTTTCTCGGGAGAAATGCTTGCCCGATCATGCGAAGCGTCCTTTGCCGAGGACCCGGAAGCGGGTGCGGTGCGGCAGGACGCGCGGCTCCTCGGCGGGATAGAGCGGGTCGCCGGGGAGGACGAGCACGGGCGCGCCTGCGGCGTCCTCGACGATGCGGGGGCGGACGGGACGGATGGGCCGGAGGACGGCGTCGAGGGCGGCGCGGGGATTGCCGGCTTCGGCAAGGAGTTCGAGCGAGGCGAGCGTCGGCGGGGCGAGGCGCATCGCGCCGGAGCGGAAGCGGTCGAGGGCTTCGGCGGGCGCGAGCCACAGCCCCTCGGTCGTCTCCACGTCGTCGAACGTTGCCTCCTGATCGGGCGGAGCCTCGGCGAGGAAAAAGCGCGTGTCGTACTGACGCGGCTCGAAGTCGGGCGTGATCCACCACGCAAAGGGATGGAGCGCCGCCAGGTCGGGCACGGCGTCGGCTTCGGCGAGGAGTTCGGCGAAAGAAGCGCCTTCGCGGAGGGCTTCGAAGACGCGCCGGGCCGTGGCTCCCGAGGGCCGTCGTCCCGCGCGGTCGCGGGCCAGGAGGAGGCCGCACTCTTCCGCCGTTTCGCGCACGGCCGCCACACCGAAGGCCGCCGCCGCCACGTCGTCGCCGAGGCCGTCGAGGCGAGCGGCGGCGCGGACCTCGGGCGGCAGGCGCCGGGCGAGGGCGAAGTCGCCCTCCTCCACACGCCCGCCGGGGAAGACGTGCACCGAAGGCATGAACACGGACTTCCCATGCCGCTTGACGAGGAACACTTCGAAGCCGTCCCCGGCGGGACGACACACGAGCACGGTGGCCGCCGGACGGATCCGGTCGGAAGGGGAGGATTCGGGCATGATGATTCTCGGGAGAGGCAGGGGTGGGAAGCGTCACCCCCGGCGGGTGGGTAAGGTTCGCGCCTCGGCGAGGGCCCGCACGCGGTCGTGGAGGCGCGGCACGTACGTCTCGTGCTCGGGCTTCATGAGCACGCTCCGGAGGATGCGCGCCTGCGGCCGGTCGATCTCGAGGCCGGGGATCCGCGCCCGGAGCGCGGCGCTCTCGACGCGAAGGACGCTCAAGAAGACCGGGTCGTCGGGATCACGCATCGCCTCGGTGAAGAGGCGTTGGCTCTCGTCGTCGATCGTCGACGCCCGGGGCGGCTCGGGGTCGGCAAAGAAGGTCACGATGTCGAGTTCCGGCGTCGTGAACGGGTGGAACGCCGCATCGGCGTCGAGGAGGGCGTGCCACCGTCGGGCGGCGCGCCGTCCGGCGGCGAGGACGGGGCCGAGCCCCTCGTCCGCGCGAAGCGGGAGGAGGCGGAGCGTCAGCCACAGCGCCCCGGCGGCGGCTCCGGCGCGGGAACATTCGAGGCTGATCTCGCCGAGATGGAGGGCGTCGGAGGTGAAGTACGTGTACGGGGAGTCGTGCCGATAGAAACGCCCGACGGACGGGTCGCGGAAAAGGACGGCGCCGCACCCATAGGGCTGGAGGCCGTGCTTGTGGGGGTCGATGGCGACGGAGTCGGCGCGGGAGACGGCGCGGAGGTGTCGGCGCGTCTCGGGGGCGAGCGGCCCGTCGTCGTGGGCGAGGAGCGTGAAGAAGCCTCCATAGGCGGCGTCCACATGCACGCGGCAGTCGTACCGGGCACAGAGATCGAGCGCATCGGCGATGGGATCGACGGCGCCGAGGGCGGTCGTCCCCGCCGTGAGCACGACGGCGCCGACCTCGCCGGCGCGCAGGACGTCTTCGAGCGCGTCGAGGCGGATGCGCCCGCGGGCGTCGGCGGGCACGCGCACGGCAGGCATACGGAGCACCTCGCTCATCCGCCCGTGCGTATAGTGCGCCTCGGCGCTGAAAGCGACGGCCCGGTCCGGGCGAAGCTCCCGCGCCACCCACAGCGCCTCCAGGTTGGCGATAGTGCCGCTGCTCGTGAGATGCCCGAGCGCATCGGCGGGGAAACGGAACATGGCGGCCAGCTCGCGAACGACCTCCTTCTCCATCTCGGCCGTGGGCGGCCCGCCGTCGAGCGCGTGGTTGTTCGGGTTGATGAGCATCGCGGCGACGTATCCCGCCACGGCGGCCGGATGAGGCGGCTTGAGCATCTGCCCCGCGTATCGGGGATGAAAGAAGGGGTAGTTTCCCCGCAGCCGCTCCGCATACGTCTCGAACGCCGCCGCCGGCTTCGCTTCGTCCACCGCGAGCGCCGGGTGCGGCTCATACGGTCCCCATTCGGCTTCCCACGCGCGAACGCGCGCCACCGCCTCCGCAAGAGCGTTTGTCAGATCCATCCTTTCCTCGTCGTTTGATGCGGCGGGAAAACTACGGCGCGGATCGGTCAGATGGGAGCCCGGACGGCTCACTTCCGAAGCACCATCGTGCGCGTGCGCGTGCGGCTCCCGACGACGAGCCGGAAGAGATAGACGCCGTCCGGCAACGAGCCTGCGTCAAACGTGACGCGGTGTTCGCCGGGCGGACGGAAGCCGTCCACGAGCGTCTCCACCTCGCGCCCGAGGAGATCGAAGACCGTCAGCCGCACCGGCGCGGCTTCGCTGAGGACGTACGTCAGGACGGTCGAGCCGGAGAAAGGGTTGGGGTAATTCTGAAGGAGCGTCACGCCGTCCGGCGCATCCGGGTAGTCGTCCGTGGCCGTAAAGAGGGAGGGAAGGGGCCAGTTCGCCGCCACGTAGGCTGCGTTCGCGAAGCTCGTCGGCGCGCACGCGGTCATGCGCGGCCCCCACGGCGCCGAAGCCAGCATCAGATCGACGCCCTGCTCTCCGGAGATGTGGTTGCATCCCCCGAAGCCGTGTCCCTCCATCTCGTGCGCCACGAGGTACTTCGACCACGTCGCCAGCGCCGAGGCTTCCACGGCTCTCGACCAGAGCGTGCCGCCCGTCTGCGGCGCAAGCCTCTCCGGAGGATCCTGCGGGAGAAACATGTTTTCCCATCCATAGAGGCGCCACCCCGTGCTGTCCTTCGGATCGCTCCTTGGAAAGATCACGTACATGAAGTCCGCCCCCACCTTCTCTTTCGTCGCGTGGATGGGCGAGGGATTGGGGCCCAGGGGCGCATAGTCGCCGCTGAAGACGAAATAATTGTCAATGCTCAGGTTGCACGTGACCGGGCACTGATCGGGGATGTCGTGAAAGGTATAGAGCACCGTCAACGGCACGATCTCGGACTCGGTTTTGCCGTTCGCCAGCCACACCGCCTCGCGCTGTTCGATGATCTCCTGCGCCGTGGCCTGAATGGCCTCGTCGTTCCAGACGACGGTCGTATCGTACGAGGGGAAGGCCAGCAGGAGAAAGATGCCGTCCTTCAGCAGGACGGATCGGTCCACGGCTTCCGGCACGGTGACGTCGTACGCGAAGACGGCGTCGCTTTTGTGCGCCGGTCGCACATAGTTTCGCCGCGCCGCCTCGATGATCTCCTCCGTGACGACGCCGCCCGAACCATGCCCGTCGCCCCGCGCGGGATCCGCCATCACCACCGGCATCCGCTCCACCGGCGCAACCATCTGTGCAAACGTGGGAAGCGCCGCCCCCGCGCCAAGTAGGATCAGAAAAAGCAGCTTCCGTATCATCTTTTCCGCATATGCCCGACAACAATGGGGTGCTCGCACCACTCTAAGGCATCGACCCTCGGCCCGCTCGCCATAAATATTCGATCTTTATGACGATTGTATGTCGCCCGCCCGGGCCGAAGCCTTTCCGATTTATACCCTCCGACGGCGCGTTTTGTCCCCGGTCCGAGGCGCGGATCAGGAGGCGGGAGACGGGCGAAGCGCGCCGGGCGCCCCCTCCACCGTCTCGCGGCGTTTCCACGTGCGGATCATGCCGAAGACGCCCGCGGCCATGAGCGCGACGGCGATGACCTCCGCCTGCGTCACCTCCAGACCGAAGAGATCGAAGCGAACGTTGACGCGGATCTGTTCGATGAGGAAGCGTTCGAGCCCATCGAGGAAGAGGTAGACCGAGAAGAGCCAGCCGCTGAGGAAAGGGTGCTTGCGCAAGCGCCAGAGCAGAGCGAACAGAAGCGTGGCGGCGACGAACTCATAGATGGAGGTGGGATAGACGGGCGCCGCCGAGAGATCGCGTCCGAGGATGTTGTTCGGATACGTCTCCGCCCACAGCCACTCCGGCAGCCAGCCGGGACGGGCGGCGAGGTCGGCGGCGACGCCCCAGTCGCCGTCCCCGGCGAGGTGACAGCCGAGACGTCCGATGCCGTAGGCGAGCATGAGCCCCGGCGCGAGCGCGTCGGCGACGGTCCACACGGGCAACCCCTGCTTCCGCACGTACCATGCGATGCCCGCCGCCGCGACGATGAGCCCCCCGTAGAACGTAAATCCGCCCGAGGAAAAGAGCATCCCGAAGGGGTCGCGGAAGAACTCGCCGAGGTGTTCGAGGATGTGGAAGACCTTCGCGCCGGCAAACCCGCCCACGACGGCGATCACGGTGATCGAGCCCACGAGCGCGCCGGGGCTCGCCTTCTCCGTCGCCTTTCGCTTGCGCTTGCCCTTCGTCTCCTTCACGGGGATGCGTACGGCGGGCAGACGCCCCCCGGCATACAGCCGGTCGAGCTCTTTTCGGCTCAACCAGGCCGCGGTGAGGAAGGCGATTGCCACCATCGCCCCGAACGAATAGATCGGGATCGGGAGATTGAAGCCGAAGAGGTCCCTGAAAAGATCACTGATCCTCGGATACATGAGTCTGTCGGAAATGGCCGGAAAAAGCGGGCGTGCGCCGGGAGGCGTTCTTTAGGACGCGCCGGCGGCGATTTTGTCCCGAAGGATCCGGATGAGGTCTTCGAAGGGGACTTCCGTCTGCTCGCCGGAGGCCATCTCCTTGAGCACCGCCTGCCGCCGCTCCAGTTCGTCCTTGCCGACGATGAGCGTGAAGGGGGCGCCCTGACGGTTTGCCTCGCGCATCTGCGCTTTCATCGAGCGTCCCCGGAGGTCGAGGGCCGTGCGGAGTCCTTCGTCCCGGAGCCGTTGCGCCTCGGCGAAGGCCCACCGCGCCGCTTCGTCGCCGAGCGCCACGAGGAAGACGTCGGGCGGCGGGGCGGCTTCGGGCATCGTCACCCCCTGCGCCGCCAGCGCCATGAACAACCGCTCGATGCCCGCGGCGAAGCCCACGGCAGGCACGGGCTTTTTGCTCCCGAGCTCGCGCGCGAGGAGGTCGTATCGCCCGCCGCCGCCGAGCGCACTCTGCGCGCCGAGGTGCGGGCTCTCGAGTTCGAAGGCCGTGCGCGTATAATAGTCGAGACCACGCACCAGGAACGGGTCTTCGAGGAACGGGATGCCGAGATCACCGAGCAACCCTTTGAGCGCCTCGTAATGGGCGCGGCTCTCCTCGTCTACGTATTCGATGAGGCGGGGCGCTTCGGCGAGGAGGCGACGTTCGCGCTCGTCTTTCGTGTCGAGGATGCGAAGGGGGTTCGTCTCCAGCCTCCGGCGGCTCGTCTCGGAGAGGTCGGCGGCGTACGGGCGGAAATAGGCCTGAAGCGCCTCCCGATACCGGGGGCGGCTGCCTTCGTCGCCGAGCGTGTTCAGGCGAAGCGTCATCTCCGTGAGCCCGAAGGCGCGGTAGACAGCCATCATCATGGCGATGACCTCGGCGTCGGCGCGAGGATCTTCGGAGCCGATGACCTCGCCGCCGAACTGATGAAACTGGCGATACCGACCTTTCTGGGGGCGTTCGGCGCGGAAGCACGGGCCGATGTAATAGAGCTTTTGCACCCCGCCGCGCTGGTCGAGATGATGCTGGAGGTAGGCCCGCATCACGGGCGCGGTGAGCTCCGGGCGGAGCACGTAGTGGGTGTCCCCCCGCTCAAAGGCGAACATCTCTTTCGAGACGATGTCCGTCAACAGGCCGACGCCGCGCGCGATGAGCTCGGTCGGTTCGAGGATGGGCGTGCGGATCTCCTGCGCGTGAAAGCGGGCCATCACCTCCCGGATGACCGCCTCGACCGCCTGCCACGCCGCCGAAGAGGCGATCTCCGTGCCGTCGGCCCGGTATTTCTCCGGCAGAATGTCGAACGTCCCGGTGATGTTACGAAACGTTTTTTTCACAGGATCGGAATTCGAGCGTGGAAAGAGGAAGCCGGGGGGCGGGGTCGCCTACCGTCGCCGGGACGCCGTGCGGGGTCAACCGTCGAGCAAAGACAGTTCACCTTCTTCCATGAGCGCCAGCACCTCGTCGGCGTCGCGCGCCTGAAGGAGACGCTTGCGGAAGTCGTCACGGTTCATCAGACGCGAGATACGGCTGAGGATTTTGATGTGCTGGGTCTTGGCGTCTTCGGAGCCGACGAGCAGAAAGAGGATGCGCACCGGCTGGTCGTCGATGGCCCCGAAGTCGACCGGTTGGGCGGTGATGGCCAGGGCCGCGACGGTGCGATCCACGGCGGCGGTCTTGGCGTGCGGCAACGCGAGCCCTTTCCCCACTCCCGTGGACATGACGGCCTCGCGGGCGAAAACGGCCTCGCGCACTTTCTCCAGGTCACGCACCCCCGGCTGCCCTTTCAAGAGGTCGATGAGGTTGTTGAGCACCTCTTCTTTCGTCTCTCCCGGAAGTCCGACCCGGATGGTGTCGCGTTTAAGAAGCTGATGTATTTCCGTCAAACCGATAGCCTGCATTGCTTTCGCTCCCCAGCGGGACTCGCGAGCGAGGATGAAGAACCGGGACAACCGGCCGGGACGACGAAGGTTCGCGCCCGCCGCACCGGCATCGTGGATTGCATAGCTTTTTAATATAGCACGCGCTCCCCATTTCCTCACCCGATGCCGCGCATAATTTTTCGCATGGCGCGAGAATGGCGCCGTCATGCGCTCGTTTCGGTCGCGTCATGGGGCGCGTGTGCGATCGCCGCCACCCGGCTTTCCCCCGACCACCCATACCCGGCCTCATGCGCCTCCCTTCCCTTCCACCCGTCGGAGTTGATCGAGGACGTACTGCATGTCTTCCGGCCATTCGGCGGTGAAATCCATCTCGGCGCCCGTGCGTGGATGGGTGAAGCCGAGCGTATGGGCGTGCAGCGCCTGGCGCGGCATCCGGGCGAACAGGTTTTTGAAGAAGGCCCGGCGATGCGACGTGTCCGGACCGGAGCGGATGCGGTCGCCGCCGTACGTGACGTCGCCGAGGATGGGGTGGCCGATGAAGCGGGCGTGCACGCGGATCTGATGCGTGCGCCCCGTCTCCAGGCGAAACTCCATGAGCGCCGTGTGCGCCATCGCCTCGAGCGTGCGGTAGTTCGTGACGGCTCGTTTGCCGTGCGCGGGGCGCACGACCGCGCGGCGCTTCCGGTCGCGGGGGTCGCGCCCGAGGTGCGTCTCGATGCGGCCCTCCGGCTCGGGCACGCCCCATACGAGCGCGCGGTACCGGCGGCGGATGGTGCGGTTCTCGAACTGCCGGGCCAGTTTCACGTGCGCCACGTCGTTCTTCGCCACCACCATCAGCCCCGAGGTATCCTTGTCGAGTCGGTGCACGATGCCGGGGCGAACCGCCGGGTCGTCCGGCGCGGCGGGCGCTGCGTTGACCACCGAGAGCCCCACCGTCTCATCCTCGAGGCCCTCTTCCTCGAAAGCCTCCATCGAGAGCTCCCGCCCGCCGACGTGATAGAGCAGGGCGTTGACGAGTGTGCCGGTGCGGTTGCCGTATGCCGGATGCACAACCATCCCCGCCGCCTTGTTCACCACGATGAGGTCCTCATCCTCATACACGATTTCGAGCGGGATCCGCTCCGGCGCGAGCGTGATCGGCGGCGGCCGCATCACCCGGCACACGATCACGTCGCCGGCCTGGACGGTGTGCGAGCTTTTCGTCACCACCACGCCGTTGACCGTCACGCGCCCCTCCTTCACGCCGCGTTTCACCTTCGTGCGGGTTGCATTCTGCATGAAGCGCGTGAGGTACACGTCGAGCCGCTCCCCCTCGCGATAACCGGGCGGCGCCTCGAAGGTGAAGATGGTCTCCTGTTTTTCCTCGCGTTCGCTCATGGCATACGGTCGTGGGGAACGGATGATGACGGCGCGTCCTCAGGCCGAAGGCACGCGCACCTTCCCGAAGTCGGCGACGGCTTCGAGCGCGGCTTCGACCTCTTCGGGGCTGTTGTAATACGTGGGCGAGAAACGAAGGAGCCGGTTCCGGAGCGCCGCCGTGATCCCGCGCCGTTTGAGGTG
Organism: Rhodocaloribacter sp.; assembly: GCF_056451265.1. Classification (NCBI taxonomy): domain Bacteria; kingdom Pseudomonadati; phylum Rhodothermota; class Rhodothermia; order Rhodothermales; family Rhodothermaceae; genus Rhodocaloribacter; species Rhodocaloribacter sp. The sequence continues at coordinate 88,496 of NZ_JBWOPL010000019.1, forward strand.
TTCGAAGAGCGCCTCGACGTCGGGATGAGCCACCGTGACGATGCCCGAGGCGCGGGCGGGATCCTCGGAACCGTAGCGTTGGAGGCCGAGCCGCTCCAGCCCTCGGGCGAGCGCGCGTGCGCGGTCGAGCGTCTGCGCCTCGCACCATTCGGCCCCGGCCTCGAAGTGAAGCCCGAGCGCCGCGTGGAGCGCCGCGATGCCGGCGTGGTTCAACGTGCCGGTGCGGAAACGTCGGGCGTCGGGATGGAACGTGAGTTCGTATTCCGTGAGCCGCTCCCAGTCCACCGGCCCGTGCAGCCAGCCCGCCGGCGGCGCGAGGCGCTCCTGAAGCCGCTCGGCGACGTAGATGAAGCCGATGCCGGTCGTCGCCATGAGCCATTTGTGCCCGCCCGAGGCCAGGAAGTCGATGCCGCACGCCTCCACGTCGAGACCGAGCGCGCCGAGGCTCTGAATGCCGTCCACGCAGAAGATCACGCCGTGCGCCCGGCAGAGCGCGCCGAGCGCTTCGAGGTCGGCCCGGAAGCCGGAGAGGAACTGTACGGAGCTGACCGTGAGCACCCGCGTCCGGGGCGTGAGCGCGGCTTCGACGGCTTCGAGGCTGAAAACACCCGCCTCGTGCGGGATGAAGTCCACCGCAACCCCGCGACGCTCGAGGTTGACGAAGGGGAAGACGTTGGCGGGAAACTCGCACGCGGGAACGGCCACGCGGTCGCCCGGCCGCCAGTCGAGCCCCTGCGCGAGCACGCCCAGGCCGTACGACGTGTTCGGCGCGAATTCGACCCGTTCCGGGCGCGTACCGATGAGCCGGGCCAGCCTTGCCAGCGTCTCGTCGATGATGGGGAAGAACTCGAAGTAGTTCTCGATCTTCGTCCGATGACGCTCATGGAGGTACGCCTCCAGCGCGACCATGACGGGGCGGCTGAGCGGACTCATGGCCGCATGGTTCAGGTACACCGAATCTTCGGTGTGGGGAAACTGTTCACGAAGCTCGCTTAAAGTCATACGAAACCGGCGAAGGGTTCATGGATGCGCGCCACGGCGGCTTTCTCGCCCCGGCGCATGGAAACGGGTGCGTCGCTCGCACCGGCGATACGCGCAGAGGGTAAAAATATTCCCCGGTCGCCGGAGGCGCGTAACTATTGGCGTGATCGTACGTCCTAGCTCACAAGACGGGAACTTCGCGCACTCTGCGGGACCGTTTCCGTCCTTGTCTGGCATATCTCCAGATAGCCCGACGCCAAGGTGGGGGCGTCGGGCTTTTTTTTGTCCTCGCCTCACGCCCTGAAGAACTGTTTTCCCGCCATCTGCCGCACCAGTCCCTTGAATTCGAGGCTGAGGAGGTAGACGAGCGCCGTCGACGCATCCAGCCCCGTGGCGGCGCACAGCGTGTCGATGTGGACGGGCGACTCCGAGAGCGCTTCGTATAATTGCCGTTCCACCGGCCCCATATCCGGCGGCGGGGCCGTTTCTTTCGGCGCGGGCGCATCGGTGGGCGCCACCCCCAGCTCTTCGAGCACGTCCTCGACGGTCAGGACAAGCTTGGCATAGCCTTTTTGAATGAGCCGGTTGCATCCGGCCCCGGCGCGGCTGTGGAGTGGGCTCGGCACGGCGAACACCTCGCGGTTCTGTTCGAGGGCCAGGCGCGCCGTGATCAGCGCCCCGCCCTCCTCGAAAGCCTCGGCCACGAGCGTGCCAAGCGCGAGCCCGCTGATGATCCGGTTGCGCCGGGGAAAGTTCGGCGCATCCGGCGCGGCATCCACGGCATACTCGGAGAGGAGCGCTCCCTGCCCGAGGATGTCGCGGGCGAGGCGGGCATGGCGCGCCGGATAGATGCGCCCGACGCCGGAGCCGAGCACGGCGATGGTCCGCCCGCCGGCTTCGAGCGCGCCCCGGTGCGCCGCCGCGTCGATGCCATAGGCGAGGCCGCTCACGATAGTAAAGCCCCGGCGAGCCAGTTCGACGGCCAGCTCATGCGCCACGCGTCGCCCGTAGTCCGTGGCGCGGCGCGTGCCCACGATGGCGACGGCGCGCGCGTCGGCTTCGACGAGACGCCCGCGCACCCACAGGAAGACGGGCGGGTCGTAGAGCTGACGAAGGAGGCGGGGATAGCCGGGGTCCCACGCGGTCACGAGGGTCGCCCCCACCCGTTCCGCCTTTTCGAACTGTGCCTCGACGGCCGCGTGCCCGTCGAACACCGCGATGGCCGCCGCCGTCTGTGGCCCGATGCCCGGCACTTCCGCCAGCGCCCGCCGCGAGGCCGAGAGCGCCGCCGTCGCCGAACCGAAGCGCGCGATCATCGAGCGGATGCGCCCCGGCCCCACCCCCGGCGCCATCGACAGGGCGACGAGGGCGCGCTTTTCCTCATACGTGTCGAGGGAGGCGTTCGCGGGATCGAAAGTCATCGTGCGGGAGGCTTCATCCATGTCCATCTCCTTTCCTCCGGCGAGGTCCGGGAAGATAAGAGCGGGCCGGCTGAGAGGAAACCGGTCGGTCACACCGCCGCTTCCGTCCGACCGGCTTTCACCCGCTCCCACAGCGCTCGCCGGAGCGGGTCGAGCCCGATGCGCGCCACGGCGCTGATGGGAAAAAGCGGGACGCCGTCGGCAAACGGCTCCCGCACCTTCGCCGCGAAGTCCTCCCGCTCGTCCGGAGGCAAGAGGTCCATCTTCGAGAGCGCCACGATGCGGGGCTTGTCGAGGAGTTCGGGGTTGAACGCATGCAGCTCGTCGAGGAGCGTGCGGTATGCGCCGCCGAGGTCCTCCGTGGTGACGGGGATGACGAAGACCAGGACCGCGTTCCGCTCGATGTGTTTGAGGAAGCGGATCCCGAGCCCTTTCCCTTCGTGCGCTCCTTCGATGATGCCGGGGATGTCCGCCATCACGAACGACTCATACGCCCCCACCGAGACGACGCCGAGCGACGGCGTGAGCGTGGTGAAGGGGTAATCGGCCACCTTCGGACGCGCCGCCGAGAGCGCGGAGACGAGCGTGCTCTTGCCCGCGTTCGGGAAACCCACCAGCCCCACGTCGGCCAGGAGCTTCAGTTCGAGTGTGACTTCGCGTTCCTCGCCCGGCTCGCCCGGCTGCGCATAGCGCGGCGTCTGACGGGTGGCCGACTTGAAAAAGGTGTTGCCCTTGCCGCCGCGACCGCCCTGCGCCAGCACCAACCGGTCGCCGTGCGCGAGCACCTCACCGACGACCTCGCCCGTGTTCGTGTCCCGGATCACGGTCCCGACCGGCACGCGGATGACGATGTCCTGCCCCTGCCTGCCGCTCTTGTTGGCCCCGCTTCCGGGGCGTCCGTTCTCGGCGAAGTGGTGGCGGTTGTACCGGAGGTCGAGAAGCGTATAGAGCTGTTGGTCCGCCTGCACGATGACCGAGCCGCCCGCGCCGCCGTCGCCGCCGTCGGGACCGCCTTTCGGTTGAAACTTCGCGCGGTGGAACGAGACTGCGCCGCTCCCCCCTTTCCCGCTCCGCACCGTGATCGTGGCGTAATCGACAAATTTCATACAATAAAACGTGGATTTTCAATGTTTCGAGCCTCTTGTACGCTCCCCTCTCCCCATAGTTTTCCCGGTCCGTTCGAATAGTCCCCCGCACCCATTGACCTTGCCCATCCCTCTGTTTTTCTTAAGGAAGGCAAAGCCGTGCTCTTCCGGCTTGACGTTGCTTTTCTTCCGAACCAACCACGGAGAAAAGTCATGAGGAATATCCTCTCCATCGACGGCGGCGGCATCAAAGGACTCATCCCGGCCATCCTTCTCACGGAAATCGAACGCGGCGTCGGGCGCCCGCTCCACGAAGTGTTCGACCTCGTGGTGGGGACGTCCACCGGCGCTGCTCTCGCCGGAGCCATTGCCATGCCCATAGGGATGGACATGAAAAAGGCCCAGGATCTTTACCGGCTGGAGGGGCCTCGCATTTTCCGAAAAGCCCGGAGCAGGTTCTCACAACTCTTCAAACCGAAGTACCGGGGAAGCAACTTGTACAACGTCCTCGAAAAGTATTTCGGAGACGTCCGCCTGGCCTCGGCGCAGACGATGATGATGACGACCGCATACGACGTCAGCGGCCGGTGGGACGAGGCCGAAGAGCCGGGACCGGTGCTCTTCAAGTCATGGCGGGAGAGCGTGGCGGAGGTCAAGGCAGTGGACGCCATTCAGGCTTCGGCGGCCGCGCCGTCGTACTTCCCCCCGCACCGCGTGGATGTGCCGTGGAAGCCCGGAGCCCGCGCCTGTCTCTACGACGGCGGCCTCTACGCCGGCAACCCGGCCCTCTGTGCCTATGGCGAGGGCCTGCGCCTCTTCCCCGGCGAGGACCTTTTCATCTGCTCCCTCGGCACGGGCGAGCACGAGGCGAGCACGCCCTGCCGCCACGCCGACGGCCTCATCAACGTGGCGACGAAGGTCACCGGATGGATGCTCGACGGCTCCGCGGACTCGGTCGATTACATCGTGGACAAGATCATCCCCTCCGAAATCTACGTGCGTTTCAACCACACCCTCACGCGCGCGGTCAAGATGGACGACGCCTCCGAGGAGACGCTCGCCCTCCTCGACAAGATTGCCCGCACGTTCATCACTGAAAACCCGGAGCGCATTCAGGGCGTCATCGACCGGCTCAAGGCGTCTTGACGCGAGACCCGGGAGAGGCGCCGTCCGCGTACGAAGACAAGCTTTCCCCGACGCCTCTTCGATCTTTCGATGGATTCCCCGCCGGTGGTGGAAGCGTTCGCCCGAAGCCGTTAGTTTCGGTCTTCGAACTTCGAACCCACCGATACGCTTCCTTTGAAACACGTCACGATTTACACCGACGGCGCCTGCAGCGGCAACCCGGGACCGGGCGGCTGGGCGGCCCTGCTCCTGTTCGGCCCGCACGAGCGCGTCCTGGCCGGTGCAGAGCCGCACACGACGAACAACCGCATGGAACTGAAGGCCGTGGTCGAGGCCCTCAAAGCACTCAAGGAGCCCTGTCGCGTCACACTCCACACCGACAGCGCCTACGTCGCCAACGCCTTCAATCAGGGCTGGATCGAAAACTGGGTCCGGAGGGGATGGAAGACGGCGGGAAAGAAAGACGTCAAGAACCGCGATCTGTGGGAAGCCCTCCTCGAAGCGATGAAGCAGCACGACGTGCGCTTCGTGAAGGTGAAGGGACACGCCGACGACGAACTGAACAACCGCGTGGACGCACTCGCCGTGGAGGCCATGCAGAGCCTGTGAGCGACGGCCTCTCGGCGTAACGCGCCGGCCCTCCCCGCACACGAATGAGGTGTTCTACGCGGGAGCACCTCATGGACCATTCGATCCGACATACGGGCGTGAGTGTTGGGCTCATTGTGTTGCTGCTTCTGCAGCAGTGGCCCGTCACGTACGTCTTCGGGATCCTTGTTCAGCAGGCACAGCCCTGTTCGAGCGCTTTCTGCCCGCTCAAGCGACACACCTGCCGGGACGGCTTTTGCCCCATGCGCCGGAGCGCCCCACCACACGTCAGGGGCCGCGCCACGCCGCACGGCGCCCCGCATCCCCCTCCGAAGACTGCCCTCAAGGGGCGCGGCGCTTCGACCACGGCGTTCGCGTTCACGTGCTCATGCGAGCGATTCGGCGACATTCGCGCGGTCACCCTCTCCCTGGACCAGGCCGTCCCCCCGCCGCACGTACGGCCCGTCACGATCGGCACGGACGCTTCTCAGGACTCCCCTGCCGACCCACGCCCCGACGACACGCATCCCGCCGACCTCTTCCGACCACCCGAACGACGCGCTTGACACGCCCTTCTTTGTCGTTCTCCCGGCTTCTCTCGCCGCCGCCGGACAGGCCCGTTCCGCAAACCGGATTCTTCTGGTCTGCCGGCTTCGGACGCGTTCCGCGCACCGCTATGCGGCCCGCTCTTTTCTCATGCCGGGAGCCCCCTTTCAAGCGTTGCCCGGATCCAAACCATGAAAATGATGCGACCCTCGCGGGCCTTCGGCCTGCCCGTTCTTTTCCTCCTCCTGATGCATAGCCTTCCCGCCCCGGCTCAGACGAGGCTCCCTTCCGCCTTCCCCACAACGCGGACGCATCCGTCACCGGTGTCTCCCCCTTCCCCACCCGGCGCCCACCGGCATGACGAAGAACTGCATTTTTCTCACCCGCTCGTCACTGAATCTCCCACGCCGGACACGAAGGTGCGTCTCGATTATGCCTGGAGCACCCTTGACAACCGCACGGACGGGTTCACCGACAACCTGGTCCGGCTGGGCGGGGAATATGCGTTTCACCGCAGCTTCAGCATCGAGGTCGAAGCCCCGTTCGTCCGATCCGACCCGAACGGCGCACGCGCCGTCACGTCGCCCGGCAACGTGGAGGTCTCGTTCAAGTTTGCCAACTACGCATTCGAGGAAGCGGGGCTGTTGCTCGGCTACGGGCTCGAGCTCGGCCTGCCCACGGGTGATGAAGCGAAAGGGATCGGGAGCGACCACATCGTCGATCTTGAACCGTTTTTCTACGCCGGTTTCAAACGAGGCCGGGTCGAGACGGTCGGCTTCGCGATCTTCGGCATCCCCACGAACCAGCGTGCCGACGAGGAGATCGAGACCGAGTTCGGGTATCATCTCTCGGTGCTCTACCACGTCTCCGGGCGCGTGCAGGGGCTTTTCGAATTCGACGGCGTGACGACGTTGAGCGGAGAACGATCCGAAGCCGTCGCCCATGTGACGCCGGGCGTCAAGTTTCAGCCGATGGCGCACCGCCCCTTGCTCATCGGTCTGGGTCTCACCCTCCCCGTGAGCGGCGACCGATCCTTCGACGCGCGGGGGCTCGTCTCGCTCTTTTATCATCTATAGAAGACGAGGCCGGGCCGATTGCGTCATTGCGCCGTCCCGCCGGGCGCCGCCGAGGCGCTCCCGCGCCCGGCGAGCGCCTCGGTGAACGCTTCGACGAACGCCTGCGCTTCCGAGCGTCGCACGCCCACGACCAGTTCGGTGGCCTCGCCATAGTGCGTCTCCATGATCTCGGCGTGAAAGCGCTCGATGGTGTGCATCGCGGGCGAGGTGTCGGCGTAGGCAAACCGGAGGCGGACGGGCACGCGAAGGATGCGTTCCTCGATGACGGAGGCGTCGAGCGCTTCGGAGGCGGCAGCGCCGTAGGCGCGGGCCAGACCACCCACGCCGAGCTTCGTCCCGCCGAAATACCGGGTGACGACCACCAGCGTGTTCGTCAGTCCCCGCGCGTCGATCTGCCGGAGGATGGGCGGTCCGGCGGATCCGCTCGGCTCGCCGTCGTCGTTGTACCGGAAGTGTTCTCCGCCCGTGCCCACGCGGTAGGCCGAGCAGTGATGCGTGGCGTTGTACGCCCGCTTCCGCACCCCGGCGATGCGCGCCTCCGCCGCTGCGACCGTCTCCACCGGAAACGCCTCCGCGATGAAACGTGATCCTTTCACCTTGATCTCGACCCGCGACCCGCTTTTCAGGACGCGACAGGTATCCCGTTCGCTCATGGACCTAACTTACTCCACCCCTGCGAGAAACGTAAGCCCGCCCCCGGCACGAACGACCACCGCCTTTTCGAAAAAAACGTTCCCTTCCGGAATTATTTCCAGACTCATGCGTAATACATGAGATAAATGAAAGCTCTGAATCGGCGCGCCGCCGAGCCGCACCCCCTCTCTGACGCCGCACATGTACGTTGCCCTCCTTCTTTTGACCTCATGGTTCCTGCTCTGGGGCTCCTCTTCCGACGACGACGAGAAGCGCGAGCGCACCTTGAGTGCCCATCCCGTCTCCGCGTCCATCACCATCGACGGTCGCCTCTCCGAAGTGGACTGGGCCGGCGCCCCGGCAGCCGACGCATTCCGGCAATACGAGCCCGACGAGGGCGCCGAGCCTTCCCAGCGAACCGAGGTGCGCGTCCTTTACGGAGACAACGCGCTCTACGTCGGCGCACACCTCTATGACGACGCCCCCGACAAGATCATGGCCACGCTCGGGCGGCGCGACGAGCTCAATCAGGCCGACTGGTTCTTCGTCTCCATCGATGCCTACCTCGACCGGAAAACCGCGTACACCTTCGGCGTCAATGCGGCGGGCGTGCTCCTCGACGGCGTCGTCACCCGCGACGTCGACCGTTCGTGGGACGCCGTATGGGACGGCGCGGCCCGCATCACGGCGGACGGGTGGGTCGTCGAGATGCGCATCCCCTACTCGATGCTCCGCTTCTCGGAAGCCGACGCGCAGACCTGGGGCATCAACTTCCAGCGGGTGATCCCCCGCAACAGTGAGACGGCGGAATGGGCCCTCGTGCGACGAAGCGAACGCTCGAGCGGCGTCGTGGCCCACTATGGACGGCTCACCGGGCTGAACAACCTCCGCCCCCGACGGAACATTCAGGTCACGCCGTACACCGTCTCGCGCCTGCTCTCGGCCCGAGGCGAAGGACCCGACGACCGGATCACCGAGCGCGAGATCGACTTCGGCGGCGACCTCAAGGTCGGCCTCAGTTCGAACATGGTCCTCGACGTCACCTTCAACCCCGACTTCGGCCAGGTCGACGCCGACCCGGCGCAGCTCAACCTGACGGCGTTCGAGACCTTCTTCTCCGAACGGCGGCCGTTTTTCACCGAAGGCGCTCAGGTCTTCAATTTCAGCTATGGACGCGAGGGCAACCTCCTCTATTCCCGCCGCATCGGCGGCGGCGACCCGATCATCAGCGCGGCCAAGCTGACCGGGCGCACGGAGAAGGGCCTGTCCATCGGCGTGCTCGGAGCCGCCACGGGCGAAAACTTCGACCCCACCCGCTATTATGCCGCCACGCGCGTCCGCCAGCAGGTCGGACGCATCTCGACGGTTGGCGGCATGCTCACGATGCACGAACGCACCGCCGCCGCCGGAAGCCGCCGCCGAAGCTTCACCGGCGGCCTCGACTGGGACCTGCGCATGCGGCAGAACACGTACAAGCTCGACGGACAGGTCAGCTTCAGCCACCTGCGCGCTCCCGGCAACGACCTCGACCCCGTCACCGGCTACGCCGCCTCGGCCGGCTTCGACCGCGTGCGCGGCATATGGACGTACAACTTCGGCCTCGAACTCTTCGACGACCGCTTCAACCCGAACGACCTGGGCCGCCTTCGCCGGGGCAACTTTCTCCGAATGAGCGCCGGCCTCGGCCATCAGATCAACGGCAACCGCCCCTTCGGGCCTTTTCGCCGCGCCAGCCTCCGCTTCTTCTCCTGGCAAAAATGGGTCTACGATACCCGAGACAACCAGGGCGCGGGGTTCTTCCTCTCCACAAACTGGCAGACGCGCGGCTTCCAGAGCATCGAATTCCGCATCTTCGGCGACTACCTCTTCGGCGGCGTCGACCCGTTCGAGACACGCGGCCTCGGCCCGTGGAAACGTCCGCGACAGATCAACTTCAACACGGAGTTCCGCACCGACTCGCGCCGCTCATGGCAGCTTAACCCGAGCGGACGCATCACGCTGTACGACCACGCCGGCATCGACTACTCCACCGGTCTGGAGTCGCGGTGGAACGCGGGCAGCCGGCTTCGGCTCTCCGCCGAGATCAACCTGGGCAAAAGCGTGAACCGGACGGCCTGGGCGGCCAACGAGTCTTTTGCCCGCCATCCGGAAAAAGGCTGGGGCATCGGGACCGAACGAGGCTCCCCCGCTTCTCTCGACAACGACGCATACACCTTCTTCACCGGTCTCGACGCCCTCGACCCCGTCTTCAGCGGCCTCGCGCCGTATGAGGGCTTCAAGGATCGCTTTTATTACCCCGTCTTCGGCCGACGCGACACCCGGACGGTCGATTTCTCGCTCCGAAGCACCATCACGTTCACGCCGAACCTGTCCCTGCAGGTCTACGGGCAGTTGTTCGTCGCCAAGGGGCGCTACGACGACTTCAGCCTGCTGACCGACCCCGAGACGCTCGTCCCCCTCGACCAGTACCCCAAACGCTACGACTTCTCGATCAGCAGCCTGCAATCGAACGTGGTGCTTCGGTGGGAATACCGCTCCGGCTCGACGCTCTTCTTCGTCTGGTCGCAGTCGCGGCGTTCGAACGCGACCATCGACCCGTTCGACCTCACGGGCCGTTCCCCCTTCGACGACGACATCTTCTCGCAATTCAGCAATACGTTCGACCTGTTCCCCACGAACGTCTTCCTCGTCAAGCTGAATTACAAGTTTCTCCGGTAAACGGCCCGGGGTTTCACGAACGCTCAACAGGACCCGCTGGAGTAAGTCCCTCCCCTCATCGTATCATTCCGGCTACGGCTTCGCGTCCGTCCTCCGGGGCGGGTGTGGATGGATCTGTGAACGAAAACACGACAACCCTGATGGCTCTCGAAAGAACCCTGGCGATACTCAAACCCGACTGCGTCCGCAAAAACCTCATCGGCGAGGTGATCCGCCGCATGCAGGAGGCGGGCTTCACCATCCGCGCGCTGAAGATGGTCAGGCTCACGAAACGGGAGGCCGAGGGCTTCTACGCCGTGCACCGGGGCCGCCCTTTCTTTGAAAGTCTGACCGACTTCATGTCGAGCGGCCCGTGTGTGCCCATCGTGCTCGAAAAAGAGAACGCCGTGGCCGACTTCCGGGCGCTCATCGGCGCGACCGACCCGGCGGAAGCCGCCGAGGGAACCATCCGCCGCGCCTTCGCCGACAACAAGGGCGAAAACATCGTGCACGGCTCGGATTCGGTCGAAAACGGTCGGCTGGAGGCGAACTACTTCTTCCCCGAGCACGTGATCGTGGCCAACGGCTGATCGCTGTGCGTTGAAACGTTGAGCCGCGGCGGCGCTTGACCCGGCAACGTCTTACGAAGCAGCGAAAGAACGCCCTCCCTCCCATCCCTCGCGCCCATGACGCCTCTTCTCTTCGCCCTCACGCTCCTTTTCACCGGATGCGGCGCGCCTTCACCGGAGGCCCCGTCGCGGGCGGTCGTAAAGACCGGGGCGCAGGTGCTCGTCGAGAGCGGCTTCGAGGCGCTCGACGGCCGGCGGGTGGGGCTCATCGTCAACCACACGGCGCGCGTGGGCGGGCGGCACCTCATCGACCTGATCGACGCCGCGCCGAACGTCGAGATCGGGGCGCTCTTCGGGCCGGAACACGGGCTGCGGGGCGACGCCGACGCAGGCGAAAAGGTGGCCGACGGACGCGACGAACGCACGGGCGCGCCGGTCTTCAGCCTCTATGGCGAGACCCGCCGCCCCACGCCGGAGATGCTCGAAGGCCTCGACGCCCTCGTCTTCGACATCCAGGACATCGGCGCGCGCTTCTACACGTTCATCTCCACGATGGGCCTCTCCATGCAGTCCGCGGCCGAGGCCGGCCTCCCGTTCATCGTGCTCGACCGCCCGAACCCGCTCGGCGGCGAGCAGATGGAAGGCTTCGTCCTCGACTCGACGTACACGTCGTTCGTCGGGCAATATCCGGTCCCGATCACGTACGGCCTCACGGCGGGCGAGTTGGCGCGGATGATCCAGGGCGAGCGCCTGTTGCCGGGCCTCGAAACGCTCGACCTCCGGATCATCGAGATGGAAGGATGGAAGCGGGCCATGCGCTGGCCGGCGACGGGCCTCTCGTGGCAACCGACGAGCCCGAACATTCCCGACTTCGAGACGGCGCTCATCTATCCCGGCGCGTGCTTCTTCGAGGCGACGACGGCGAGCGAGGGACGCGGCACGTATGAGCCGTTCAAACAGGTCGGCGCGCCGTGGGCCGACGCCGACGTCCTGGCCGACACGCTCAATGCGCGCGAGTTGCCCGGCGTCCTCTTCCGCCCCGTCTCGTTCACCCCCGTGGCCATCGAAGGCATGGCCTCGAACCCCAAGCATCGGGACGTCCCCGTGCGCGGCGTCCACTACGTGCTCACCGACGCGCAGGCGTTCCGTCCCGTCGAGACCGGGATGCACGTCCTCCACGCCTTCTACCAACAGGCTCCGGACTCCGTCAAGGCCGACTTTCTGAAGAAGCGATGGCTCGACCTCCTCGCAGGCACCGACCGGTTGTACGAGATGCTCACCGCCGGAGCTTCGCCCGGGGCCATCGTTGCGGCGTGGCGGGAAGAGGTCGAAGCCTTTCGCCGCCGAAGAGCGCCATACCTTCTCTACGATTGAGCCTCGCCCCTCCGGCGCTCACGCCGGCTCGCCTTCCCGAACCATCGCTTCGAGGGCAAAGCGGGGGCAGATGTTGTCCTCGATGTAGTGGATGAGGTTCGTCGCCACCCCCCGCACGAGTTCTTCGACCCGCGCGTCCCGGACCACGCCCTCGGCATCGAAGACGCCGCGCACGCGCGCGACCGACACCGGGCCGGGCAACACGATGCCTCCCACGTGGGAGAGCACGCTCCGGAGGTGTTCGAGCGCCTTGATGGCCCCGATGCTCCCGGCGGCCACCCCGAGCAAAGCGATGGGCTTGCCCGCAAGCACCGACGGGAAGCCGAGGTTGTCGATGAGGAGCTTGGTCACGCTCGAAAAGCTGCCGTGGTATTCCGGCGTGGCGAACATCACCCCCGTCGCGCGGCCTACCACCTCGCGCATATGCGCGGCGTCGGGCGTATCTCCACGCCCCGGGAGGTTGAGTTCCATCCCCGCCGGGTCGATCACGTCCACCGCGACGCCCGCGTGTTTCCGCGCTTCATCGACCGCGAGCGCGAGCGCCTTCGACGTATAATTGCCCGGCCGAACGCTCCCCTGAAGCGCGACGAGGCGGATGCGTTCGTTTCCGTTTTCCGGCATGATGGACTCCGAGTGTGTGTGGAAAGGTTGTTCTCACCGTCGCGGATACAATGGATAATCGACCTCGGTGGGCGCCTCGATGACCACCCATCGCCACGGTTCGTCGTGCGCCGTGCCCTCGATCACGGCAGCTTCGCGCGCGTGGATGACGGCGAAGTCGCCCTTACGCACGTCGGCTTCGGCTCCGTCGCCCGTGCGGATCGTTCCCCCGCCGGAGATCGTCACGACGGCGAGGCTCCGTCCGGCGGCGAGCGGCCGCTCGCCCCGGGCGCCGGGCGCGAGGGTCACGTCATGCATCCGGGCGTCGGCCACGAGCGTGACGGGCGCGTGCTTGCCGAGGATGGTCTTCACCAGAGCGCCGCCCGAGACGTACGAGGGAAAGTCCTCGTGCTCGAAGGCGGCGTACGTGGGCGGGCGCCGGAGCGCCTCCCGGAGATAAGGTTCGAACCATATCTGGAAAAACTCGGTGCGCTCCCCGACGGTCTCTTCCTCGTGCGAGACGCCCGAGCCGGTCTGCATCACCTGCGCCCCGCCCGGGCCGACCCGGCTCCGGTTGCCGAGCGTGTCGTAGTGCCCGAGTTCGCCTTCGAGCACATAGCTGATGATCTCGAAGCCCTGATGCGGGTGCAGACCGATCTTCCCATAGCCTTCGGCGGTGGCCCAGGCCCAGTAAAAGAGCGGCCCGATGCGCTTCTGTCGCCCGGCCTCGTGGGGAAAAGCGATGGGTTTGTATTCGGTGATGCGCCCGCCGTCGAAGGCGCCCCGCCCCTGCGCTTCGGGAGGGATGACGGTGAGCGTGGCGGGCGCGTCGGAGGTGTGCGGGTAGATCATGGCGCGTGTGGGTCAGAGGTGGGAAAGGCGACATTCGTTTGAACGCGCAACGCGCACGCTTTCTCCCATCCTCCCGCCGATTCTCACCGTCCCTCCCACCGGTCGCCCGGATCACTGCACGCGGTTGATGGCGTCTTCGAAGCTCATCTCCCACGCCTCCTCGTTTTTCCGCGCCGACTGCACGATGGGCGAGTACTTGATGAGCGCGATGATGAGCTTGTTCAGCCACGAGGCCGGAAAACGGAGGGGGCGCACCACGTCCATGAAGAGCACCACGCGCACGCCGTCGGTCTCGTTCCACACCTCGTGGTCGTGCGTGTCGTCGAAGAGCAGCCCCTTGCCTTCTTCCCAGTGCCGGACGTCCTCGCCGACGCGGATGCGGCATTGCTCCTTCGGCTCCGGCACGAGCAGGCCGAGGTGATACCGGAGCACGCCCTTGTACGGCCCGCGATGGGCGGGAATGTGCTTGCCCGGCATGAGGATCGAGAAGAACGCCGTCAACATCCCCGGCACGCTCTCGACGAGCCTGGTCGTCTCGGGACACTTCGCGGCGTTGCCTTCCGACTTATAGCCATACCCGTAGAGGAAGAACGTCTTCCAGTTGTCGTCCCGGGTGATGGAGACCTGATCTTTCGAGATATCCTGAAAATTGGGCAGGTCCTCCTTGTGTTCGAGGATCACGTCGAGCTCTTTCCGGATCGTTTGCCAGTTGTCTTCGAGGGTTTTGGCCCACGGGAAATCTTTCGGGTCGAAGAACGTGGCGTTGCCCTGCGGCGAGTACTTGACGATGATCCGTTCCAGCCACTGAACCATCTTGAAGGCCGCCCGCATCGTCGGGCTGAGTGCAGGTTTGAGTTCAGCGGTCTGGAGTCTCGGGGTGGCTTCCTCTCGTTCGCGTGCGCCTTCCTTCCCCTGTTTCCGCTGCGTCGTTTCCATGATGATACCTTTTCGTTGAGATGAGGGCCGGTCCCCTGGTCCGAGAGACGCGGCTGAATGTCACCGGAGAAGACGCGGGGATGCTCGTCCGGCGGTCATTCTTCCTCCGAACCCTTTTCGGGGTCGAAACGGAGGGCGGCGGAATTGATGCAATACCGGAGTCCGGTGGGCTGCGGCCCGTCGTCGAAGACGTGGCCGAGGTGTGCCTCACACTTCGCGCACACCACCTCGACCCGCCGCATACCGAGGCTTCGATCCTCTTTCGTCGCGACGTGTTCCGGGTCGTATGGGGCGAAGAAGCTGGGCCATCCGGAGCCCGAGTCGTATTTCGTGTCACTGTCGAAGAGGGGCGCGCCGCAGCATACGCAACGGTAAACCCCGTCGTCCTTGAGGTTCCAGTAGGCGCCCGTGAACGGTCGTTCGGTGCCTTTCTCGCGGGTGATGCGATATTGCTCTTCCGAGAGCGATTCGCGCCAGTTTTCGTTCTTCATGCTCGGCTTTCCCTCCCGGGGCGTCAGGCCGTGATGGTCTCACGTTTTTCGAGGATGGCCTCGGCGTGGGCGAGCATCTCGGGCGTGTCCACGTCCTGCCAGAAGCCGTCGCCGATATCGAGCACACGCATCCGGTCCTCGGCGGCCAGCCGCGCGACGCCGTCGGAGAGCGAAGCGTCGCCGCGGGCGCGATAGACGTCCTCGAGGGCGTTCATCAGCCCGTCGGTGCACACGAAGACGCCGGTGTCGACGCAATTGTACTCGGGGATCTGCTTGCCGATGGCGAGGATGCGGTCGTTCTCGGCAAGCACCTTCGTGGCGTCGTCCATGTCGAAGATCGTGTCGAGCTTATAGTCGACGAGGAGCGTGGCGCCGCCTGCGACGGGCGTGTGCGCGCCCGCCAGGGCCATCACCTCGTCGCCGAAGACGTGGTCGGCCATGGTGAGGATAAACGTGCGGGCGACGTACGGGCGCGCGGCGAGGACCGAGAGGCCGTTGCTCAACTCATAGTGCGGGTTGAAGGCGAAGACCAGTTCGAGCACGCCGTCATACGCCGCTTCGATGCGCGCGCGCACGTCGTCGGCGCCGTGGCCGAGCACGATCACCACGCGGCGGCATCCGGCTGCTTCGAGGCTGTCGAGCGTGCGCAGGAGCAGAGGGCGACCCGCCACGGGCGTGAGGGGCTTCAACGCCGTCTCCTCGCTCACCCCCCGAAGGCGCGAGCCGAAGCCCGCCGCAAGCACGACGCCCGTCCGCGATTCTTTCTCTGACATGCCTACCTCCGACCTAGTGGTCATATTTTTCATACTCGTAATTCTCGGACAGGTGCGTGACGGGCTCCTCGCCGGCCATCACCCGGAGCGTGTTCTTCAGCCGGAAATGCTGGATGAAGATGTCGTGCTCCTGGATGTGTCCCTGCTCCACGTGCGGGCTCTTGAAATAGAACGAGAGCCATTCCTGAATCCCCTGCTTCCCGGCGCGCCTGGCGAGGTCGAGAAAGAGGGCGAGGTCGAGCACGATGGGCGCGGCGAGGATGGAGTCGCGGCAGAGGAAATCCACCTTGATCTGCATCGGATAGCCGAGCCATCCGAAGATGTCGATGTTGTCCCATCCTTCCTTCGCATCGCCGCGCGGGGGGTAATAATTGATGCGGACTTTGTGGTAGAGGTCTTTATAGAGATCGGGGTAAAGTTCAGGCTGAAGGATGGTGTCGAGCACCCCCGCCTTCGTGACCTCTTTCGAGCGGAAGTTGTCGGGATCGTCGAGGACTTCGCCGTCGCGGTTGCCGAGAATGTTCGTCGAGAACCAGCCCTGAATGCCGAGCATGCGTGTTTTGAAGCCGGGCGCGAGGATGGTCTTCATGAGCGTCTGGCCGGTTTTGAAGTCCTTCCCGGCGATGGGCACGTTGCGTTCGAGGGCGAGTTGTTCGAGCGCGGGGAAATCCGCCGAGAGGTTGGGCGCGCCGTTGGCGTACGGGACCCCCTCCATGATGGCGGCATAGGCGTAGAGTTGCGAGGGCGCGATGGCCGGATCGTTGTCCTTCATGCCCTGCTCGAAGGCCTCCAGGGTCATGTGGCACGCGGCGGGGCGGAGATAGACTTCCGTGGAGCCGCACCAGACCATCACCGCGCGGTCGGCGCCCGTCTCGTCGATCTTCTGCCGGATGTCGTCGCGGAGCATCTGCGCGAGGTCGTACTTCGTGGCGGCCTTCTTCACGTTCGTGCCGTCGAGCCGCTTGGCGTACGTCTTCTCGAAAGCCGCCGGCATCGGCTTGATGGTGTGGAGAAAGTCGGCGAGGGGTTCGAGATCCCGCGGTTCGAGCACGTCGGCGCGCCGGGCAGCGTCGTAGACGTCGTCCGGGAAGACATCCCAGCCGGCAAAGGTGAGATCGTCCAGCGGGGCCAGATCCGCAAAGTCGC
This sequence comes from Rhodocaloribacter sp., assembly GCF_056451265.1. Taxonomy (NCBI): domain Bacteria; kingdom Pseudomonadati; phylum Rhodothermota; class Rhodothermia; order Rhodothermales; family Rhodothermaceae; genus Rhodocaloribacter; species Rhodocaloribacter sp. The sequence goes on from NZ_JBWOPL010000019.1 coordinate 105,389, forward strand.
GGATGAGCGGGTTTCTGTTCTCGGAGCGTTTGCCGAGGCGGATGGTCTGCATCTGCGTCAGCGAGCCGATGGGCCTGGCCATGCCTCGCCGCACGGCCTCGACGCCCGCGATGAACGTGGTGGCGACGGCGCCCATGCCGGGCAGAAGCACGAGAAGCTTGCCCCGATGCGGGGAAATCGTGGAAATACGCATGGTTTCTCTCTCTATGGGTATAAAAAGGCGAAGCCGGCTAACCGGCACAGGGCTAACCGGCCCTTCTATGTAGCTCGGGTGATGGAATGGCGCGTCTGAAATCCGTGCCCGCGACCCGGGGGCCGCTGGGCGAGGCCAAGATACGGAGAATCCCTTTACATTAACATAATCGTTTGCGAACAATGGCTTAAGAGCGCACGCACCGAAACGCCATTCCGCGTTTCGTCGTGTGCAGGTCTCTGCCGTGCGAACGGCCGGACGCCCGCCCGCTAGGTAGCCCGCCCCGCGCGCCCGTTACGGGCCGCCGCGAAAATCTCCCGGGCGCGCGTGTGAACGAATGCCTTCGGCTCGCGTATGTCCCGTTTCGAAGGGCGGCGTACGGACCCCGGCGCGCCGGGATTCATACGCCCGTGTGCCCGGCGTGCCGCACGGGTCCCGACCGCACCTTCCGCCCCCGTCCGTTCCCGCTCCGACGCCGCCGTGTCCGTTCTTCACACCGACCTCCCGCCGCTTCCCGACGCCGCGCTCTTCGGCAAGGACCCCACACCGCGCATCGTGGACGTCTTTCCCCTCACGAACGACGTCGCCGGGGCGCAGGCCGTCATCCGTGTGTATCACCGGGACGAAAACGGTCGCCTCCTCGAAACGGACGCGCCGCTTTACCCCTTCTTCTTCCTCTCGGACGTCACCCTCCTCCGGGGCTTTCCGAACGCCCGTTTCCGCTTTCAAAAACTCGCGGGCGACAATTATTACCGTTTCCTCGTCGTGTTCACCTCGTGGTCGGCATACTGGGATGCCGTCCGGCATATCGAACGCGCCACGGAGAGCCGGGATCGACGACCGGAGGAACTGTACCTCGTCAACAACCCGGCGCAACAATATCTCCTGCAGACCGGGCGCACGAGCTTCAAAGGCATGGCGTTCGACGACCTCCACCGGCTTCAGCTCGACATCGAGGCCTATGCCGGGAGCGGCTTCCCGAACGCCGCGCACGCCGGGGACCGCGTCATCATCGTCGCCCTCTCCGACAACCGGGGGTGGCGGCGGCTCCTCCACCTCGCCCCCGGCGTGGACGCGCCCGGCGGCGTGGGCTTCGAGACCGAGGCGGAGATGCTCGCGCACCTCGTCCACCTCATCCGCGAGCGCGACCCGGACGTGATCGAAGGACACAATATTTACGCCTTCGACTTCCCCTACCTCATGACACGATGCGAGCGGCTGCGCGTGCCGTTCGCCATCGGGCGCGACGGCTCCGTGCCCCGCGCCTTCCCGTCGAGCATGCGCTTCGCCGAACGGTCCATCGACTTCCCCGCCCTCGAAATCGCCGGGCGGCACGTGGTGGACACGTACTTTCAGGTGATGAGCTACGACGTCTTCAAACGCGACCTCCCCGGGTACGGGTTGAAGGCCGCCGCGAAGTATTTCGGCTTCGCGCCCGAGGACCGCACGTACGTCGACGGCGATCAGATTGCCCGGGTGTGGCGTGAGGACCCGGCCCGCCTCCTCGCCTATGCCCTCGACGACGTCATCGAGACGGAGCGCCTCGCCCGCCACCTCTCCGGCTCGACGTTTTTCCTCACGCAGATGCTCCCGATGCCCTACGGGCAGGTCGCCCGCACCGGCCCGGCGGCGAAGATCGAGTCGCTTTTCGTGCGCGAATACCTCCGCCGTCGCCACAGCCTCCCGAAGAGCGCATGGGGCAGTCAGGTGATGGGCGGCTATACGGACGTGTTCCTCACCGGCGTCGCCGGCCCGATCGTGTACGCCGACGTCGAGAGCCTGTACCCCTCGATCATGCTCCACTACGACGTCCGCCCGAAAGGCGACGCGCTCGGCGTCTTCCCCGGCCTGCTCCACCGCCTCACCGACCTCCGCCTCGAAACGAAGCGCCGGATGAAAGACGCCGAAACCGAGGAGATGCGAAGCGAACTCGACGCCCGGCAGACTTCGTACAAGAACCTCATCAATTCTTTTTACGGAAACCTCGGGTTCAGCCTCGCCCTTTTCAACGACTTCGCCGAAGCCGACCGCGTGGCGGCGACGGGGCAAAAGCTGCTCCGGCAGATCATCGGGCTGATTCGCGGCGAAGGGGGGCGCGTGATCGAGGTGGACACCGACGGCGTGCTCTTCGTGCCGCCCGAAGGCGTCCGGGGCGAAGCGGCGGAGCGGGCCTTCATCGACCGGCTCAACGAGGAGATGCCGGAGGGCATCCGTATCGGCTTCGACGGGCGTTTCAAAAAGATGCTCTCGTATAAAAAGAAGAACTACGCCCTCCTCCGATACGACGACCGGCTCTCGTTCAAGGGCTCCTCGCTCGTCTCCCGCTCGACGGAGCGCTTCGGGCGGCATTTCGTGCGGGAAGCCATCCGGCTCCTGCTCGAAGAGGACATCGCGGGACTGCACGCGCTCTATCTCGCCTATCGGGACCGGATCATGACGCATGCATGGGAGCGCGCCGACGACTTCTCCCGCACGGTGACGCTCAAGGATACGCTCGAACAGTACGAGGCGGACGTGCGCGCCGGGAAGCGCCCCCGCGCGGCGGCGTATGAACTCGCCCGCACGCGCGGCGAAGCAACCGGGCAACCGGTGCGGAAAGGCGACCGCATCACGTATTATATCACGGGGACGGGCGCGAACGTCACCTCCTTCGAGAACGCGCGACTCGCCGAAGCATGGGACCCGGCGCATCCCGACGAGAACACGGCGTATTACCTCAAACGCCTCGACGAATTTGCCCGGAAGTTCGAGCCGTTCTTTACGGATCACCACTTCCGTCTCATCTTCTCCCCCGAAGATCTCTTCGGCTTCTCGCCCGAGGGCATCACGCTCCTCACCCGCGAGCGCGCGCCGGAAGACGTGGAGGATGAGATACCTTTCTGAGCGGCAAGGCGCCGGGGGCCTCGCGGGAGCGGAGATGCGCGGCGTCCCGAAAAACGTCCGGCCTCATCCGTCGAGGCGCGCCACGGCGGTGCGGACGCGGCCCGCCTCGCCCGTTTCGGTCCATGCGAAAACGAGATCGTCGCCGGAGCGGATCATGCGGGGATAGCCGCTCGCGCGCGAGGTCGAGGAGGGTTGTACGAGGACGGCTTCCCCGGCGCTTCCGTCCGGGCGCACGCGACGGGCATAGACGCCGGCCGTGTGCGCCTCCCCCTTGCCTTCGAGCCACGACACGAGGGCCCCGCCGTCTTCGAGGCGAACGACGTCCACGCGGCCGGTGGGGTGGCCGAGGTCGAGGCGGACGGGCGGGCCGAAGGTCGCGCCGCCGTCGCCGGAGAAGGCGGCCTGCACGCGGGGCGTCTCATCCGCCGCGGTGAACCACGCGACCACCACGTCTGCCCCCGCCGCATCCGTCGCCGGGCCGTTGACCGGGCAGCCGGCGATGCGCCAGCCGTCTGCATGAAGCGGCGTCGGCTCGGTCCATGCCCGCCCGTCGTACCGGACGTACCAGATGTCGCGAATCTCGTCCTCGGTGCGGTTTCGGTAGAAGACGATCATGCCGTCGTCCGGGAGCGGGGCTGCGGTGGTGGGGCAGCAGTCGCACGTGCGGTCGTCGAGGAGCGCCTCGGGGCCGAGCGAGCCGTCGGCGGACAGGCTGCGGGCGCGGATGGTCATGACCGCCTTGCCCTCGGCGAACTGCCGTCCGTCGAGCCAGACGGCCCGCATCGCACCGGCTCCGGCGGGCACGAGCGTCACGAAGCCGTGCTCGGCCGCCGAGGCGTCGTCGTGCAGCCACACCGGCTCGGACCACGTCTCGCCGCCGTCGGTGGAGCGGCTCACGCGCACGCCGTAGGCATACTTGCCCTCGCCGTTGTACGCCATCCAGTGCGCCGCCAGGAAGCCGTCTTCCCCCGCTGCGAGCGAGGGCACGTCCGCCCAGTTGACGAACCACCCTTCCCCTTCGGCGATCGTCTTCGGCTCGGACCACGCGCCCGCACCCGGCGCGTACGTGGCGAAGCGGAAGGCGTGCCCGCCCCCTTCGAGCGGATCGATCCACGACGCGTACACCGTCCCGTCCGGCCCGAGCGCCAGCCCCGGCTCCCCGCTGTGCGGCCCGGTGGCGAGATCGAGCGGTTCGAGCGTGAGGTCGAGCGCGAGCCGGTCTTCACCCGGCGCGGCGGCACATCCCGCGAGGAAAAGGGCGAAAAGGAACGTGGCAAAGGCGGTGGTTCGGTTCATTGTTTTCTGGAAAAGCAGGATGAGAGAGACTCCCGGACGTCACGGCGCGCTCACGGAGCGGAGGGCCGCAGCAAACGCCTCCATCTCCGGGCGCGTTCCGATGCTCACCCGGCACCAGTCGAGGTACGGCGGGAACGGACGCCCCACGCGGATGCCGCGCCCCCGCATCTTCTCCCCGAAGGCGCGCACGTCTTCGCCGACGTGGAAGAAGACGAAGTTCGACTGCGAGGGCAGGTAGCGATAGCCGAGTTCGTCGAGGACATCGTAGAGGAACGCCCGCGCGTCGGCGTTCTCGCGACGACTCATCGCGCGGAACGGCTCGTCGACGAAGGCGGCTTTGGCGGCCGCGAGGCCGAGGATGTTCACGCTGTGGGCGGTGGTGAGCGCTTTCAGCCGGGCGACGAGGTCCGGGCGGGCAAGCCCATACCCGACGCGAAGCCCGGCAAGCCCGTAGATTTTCGAGAACGTACGCGAGACGATAACGTTCTCCCCGGCTTTCACGAGGTCCGTCATCGAAGCGTACGCGGGATCGTCCACGTACTCGTGATACGCCTCGTCGACGAAGACGACGGCGCGGCGGGAGACGTCTTCGCAGAAGGCGCGGAGGCGGTCCGCCGGGAGGACCGTGCCGGTCGGATTGTTCGGATTGCACACGAAGACCATCTTCACGCCGTTCGTCGTGCGGCGGTCCATCGCGTCGAGGTCGGTGTCGAACGCGGACGTGAGGGGCACGCGATGCACGCGCGCGCCGACGGCTTCGGCATAGACGCCCATGCGCTCATACGTGGGATATGGCGTGACCACCTCGCCGCCTTCGAGCCCATAGGCGACGCCCGCCACGCGAAGCACCTCGTGCGAGCCCGCCCCGAGGAAGACATGGTCGGGGCTGAGTCCTTCCGCCTCGGCGATCATCGTCGTCAGCTCATGGTAATGCTCGGCAGGATACCGGTTGCCGAGGTCGAACGCCGCCGTGATGGCTTCGCGGGCGCTCGGCGAAGGGCCGAAGGGGTTCTCGTTGCTGTGGAGACGGATGATCTCCGCGCGGGAGTCGCGTACGGCGCGCGCGGGTGTGCCTCCACGGGCCACAAGCGCGCCGGGGCCAAAGACGAAACTCGTCGCCGCGAGCATCCCCGACCGGGTCAGCCACTCGCGACGGTTCATGTGCATGGTCATACCTGTCCTCCGGGATGGGTCGTGCCGTTTCGATGTTGCGCGATCCGGGCAGCCGCTCGGGCGCCCGGCGGGTGGGTTCAGAGCAAGCGCTCCTCCCAAGGTCTTCAATTTCCGGGTCTGCGTCAACTTTTCACTCGAAAAACGATCGGGGGACCGCTCCTCGACGAACGATTTGGAAACGACGCTCGTTTATTGATTCAAACGTCCTTTGAATCACCATATTTCGTCGATGAGCATCATGGATTCCCTTCGCATTGGAAAGACGACGCTTCGTCTCGTGCGGGGCGACCTCACGCGGCAGGCCGTGGACGCGGTGGTCAACGCCGCCAACGCGAGCCTCATGGGCGGGGGCGGCGTGGACGGCGCCATCCACCGGCGCGGCGGCCCGGCCATCCTCGAAGCGTGTAAAACGATCCGAAACGAACAATATCCGGACGGCCTTCCGGCGGGCGAGGCCGTCGTCACCACCGGCGGCGACCTTCCCGCGAGCGCCGTCATCCACACCGTCGGTCCGATCTGGCGAGGCGGCGCCCACGGCGAGGAAACCGTTCTGGCAAATGCGTACCGGAACTCGCTGGAGCAGGCGCGGAAGCACGGCTTTCGGACGGTCGCCTTTCCCTCCATCGGCACGGGGGCATACGGCTTCCCGATCACGCTCGCGGCGCCCATCGCTCTCGGCGCCGTCGCCGAAGAGGTGCGCGCCCACCCGGACGCCTTCGACGAGATCCGTTTCGTCCTCTTCTCCGACGCCGACTACGAGACGTACCGCCTCGCCCTCGAGGCTTTCGCCAGAGCCGCCGGAATCACGGTCTCGTGAACGCGCTTCCTCAGGAAACGTCGGCTTCCGGGAACCGGCGGAAACCCCCGGCAAGACGCCGGGTATGAACGAATAGTCAGCACCGGCACACCCCCTTCCTCTCGCAGAGGATCTCTAAAGAGAGATCAGCAGAAAACCACAGGTGGGTCTGCCGGTGTTCTATGTTCGGTCGCGGGCGCATGCGAGCGCATCCGTCTTTTCCGAAGCGCGTGACCCCGCCCCCGGCCAAAGCCGCTCTTCATCGTCCGCTCAGTTTGCAGGCATCACTTCGGAGCGCGGCAGTTTATCGGGCATCTCGGCGACCACGTACGCCATCACGGCCATTGCGGCGACGGAGAGGTTCATCTCGTGCGGGTCGAGCTTGTCGAGGGTGTCGGCGTTCGTGTGGTGATACCAGAAATACTTCGCCCCATCGACGCGTAGGCCCATGCCGGGCACGCCCCGGCGCATGAGCGGGCCGATGTCCGCGCCGCCGCCGCCGCGCGTGATCTCCCCCGCCCCGATGCGTTCGAGCAGCCGTCCGATGCTTTGCACGCGGGCAAACGCCTCGTCCGAGCCGGTGAAGCCGAAGCCCGTCGGCTTGAAGACGCCCGCATCCGACTCGATGCCGAGGACGTGGTTTGCGACCTCCGAGGCGTGCGCGTCCCGATAACCGACGCCGCCGCGCAGTCCGTTCTCCTCGTTCGTCCACAGCACCACGCGCACGGTGCGCCGGGGGCGAAGGCCGAGCTTTTTCATGAGCCGCACGGCCTGCCACGCCGCCACGCACCCGCCGCCGTCGTCCATCGCGCCCTGCCCGACGTCCCACGAGTCGATGTGCCCGCCCAGGACGACGACCTCCTCGGGCTTCTCCCGTCCCTCGATCTCAGCCACCACGTTCCGCGACGGCGCATCCGGGAGCGTCTGCGCGTCCATCTGCAGGCGCACGACGACCTTCTGTCCCCGGTCCTGCATGCGCTGCATCATCATCGCATCCTCGACCGTCACCGCCGCATGCGGGATCTTCGGCGTGTCGTCGGCATAGCGCATCGCTCCGGTGTGGGGCGTATACAGCGAGACCGGCCCGACGGAGCGGACGAGGCTTGCCGCGGCTCCCACCTTCGCCGCCGCCACCGCGCCCCGCGTCCGGTACTGCACCGTCTGCCCGTACGAGGTGAACGGCACATTGAAGAGGACGATCTTCCCCGCCGCCTCGCTCGCCCGCGCTTCGAGTTCGTCGAACGAGCCGACGACGAGCACTTCGCCGGTGATCCCCTCGGGCGGCGTGCCGATGCTTCCGCCGAGGCCGAGGATCTGCATCTCGGCGGCGCGCGGCTCGATCAGCGTGAGCGACTCCTTGCCGCGCACCCAGTGCGGGACCATCACCGGCTCGCCCCGCACATGCTCCAGCCCGTCGGCCTCCATCTCCCCGAGGATCCAGTCGATGGCGTCTTCGAGGTTCTGCGTGCCGCTGAAGCGCGGCCCGAACGTGTCGACGAGGTAGCCGAGCCGCTCGAAGGCGGAGCTGTCGGCCAGAGCGGCGTCGATGAGGCGATCAGCGGCGGCGCGATAGGCTTCCGCCCGGGCGTCGGGGGAGGCCTGCCGGGCGTGCGCAGCCGTTCCGGCAAACCAGACGGTGAAAAAGAGCGTGACGAGAGCGAATCGTGAGGAGCAACGCATGTCGATCGGGCGTCTGGTGAATCAAATCGCCCAAAGGTACGATCTATCGACCTAAAGAAACGAGCCGTCGCGGGCTTGACCGCCCCGTTTTTCGGAGGAACGGCCGGCTCACCACTTGTCGCCGCCGAGGATGCCGCCGAGGAGGTCGCCGCCGATCCCGCCGACGCCCTTGCGCTCCCCCTTGTTTTTGTTGAACCGCGCCACGGCATGGATCCGGTCGGCCAGGCGCGAGAACGGCAGGCTCTGGAGGTACACGACGCCCGGACCGGTCAGGTGCGCCAGAAACAGCCCTTCGCCGCCGAAAAGGGCGTTCTTGAAGCCGCCGACGAACCGGATGTCGTAGGCGACGGAGGTCGAGAAGGCCGCGAGGCAACCGGTATCGACCCGAAGCGTCCGGCCGGGCGCGAGCTCGCGCCGGAGGATGGTCCCGCCCGCGTGAAGGAAGGCCAGGCCGTCGCCGGTGAGCCGTTGAAGGATGAATCCCTCGCCGCCGAAGAGTCCCGCCCCGAGCCGCTTCGTGAAAGCCACCTCGATGTCGACGCCCTTCGCGGCGCAGAGGAACGCGTCCTTCTGGCACAGAAACGAGCCGCCGTGTTCGGCCAGATCCAGCGGCACGATCTTGCCCGGATACGGCGCGCCGAAGGCGACCTTTCCCGTGTCGCGGCCGGTGTGCAGGAAGGTGGTGATGAAAAAGCTCTCGCCGGTGAGCATCCGCTTGAAGCCTCCGAAGAGGCCGCCGTCCGCGCCGGTCTGCATCTCGATGCCGTCGCTCATGTAGAGCATCGCGCCCGCCTCGGCGCGCACGCCCTCGCCCGGATCGAGCGCCACCTCGACCACCTGCATGTCGTCCCCGATAATCGTGTAGTCGATCACGTCTGCCATCTTGACCTCCCTGAAGGTTGTTTGGTGGAAATAGTCCCGTCGATGACGCGAGGGGGTCACCCGCCGTCGGTACTCATGAGGTGTCCGTGAAGACGCAGAATTGGACCAATGGAACCACGCGTCCGTACGACTCCCCGGTTCAAAGGATACGCCCCTCGCTGCTCCACCAAACCTGATAGGCCATGCGCTCCGCAACGCCCGTACACGAACTGAAGAACATCGGCCCCGTTTCGGCGGGGTGGCTCGCGGAACTCGGGCGCCGCACCCGCGCCGACCTCGAAGCGATGGGCGCAGTGATGGCGTACAAGATTTTAAAGCATCATCATCCGAGGGACGTGAACCTGAACCTGCTCTACGCGCTCCACGGCGCGCTTACCGATACGCACTGGGCCGCCCTCCCGCCCGAGGTGAAGGCCCGTCTCAAATCCGAAGCCGCCTCTCCCCTGACGATCGGGCCGGGCTGAGCGCGCCGGAGCATGCTCACCGCACTTCGAGGCACTGCACACTGAAGAGCCGCTCCGGATCGGTCCACACCTTTACGACCCTGAACCCGGAAGCCGCCGCCAGCGCGGCAAATCCTTCGAGGCTGTACTTGTACGAATACTCGGTCAGGATATGCTCGTGCTCCCGAAACGGGATGCGCGTGCTCCCGATCCGCACACACTGATCGGACAGGCTCACGAGGCGCATCTCTATGCGCCCGTGCTCCGCATCGTAAAAAGCCAGGTGTCCGAACCGATCGAGGTCGAAGTCGGCGTCGAGTTCACGGTTGATATGGGCGAGGATATTCTTGTTAAAAGCCGCCGTGACGCCCTTTTTGTCATTGTACGCCGCCTCGATGATCGCCGGGTCTTTCTGCAGATCCACGCCGATGAGGAGCGCCCCGCCCGGTCCCGCGACTTCGGCTACGTGCTCCAGGAAGGCGCGCGCCTCCCCGGGTTCGAAGTTGCCGATCGTGGAGCCCGGGAAATACACCACGACGCGTTCGACCGAACCCTCGACTTCGGGAAGCGCAAATCCGGACGTATAGTCGGCGCACACCGGGAGCACGTTGAGGTCCGGATAGGCGGCGGAGAGGTCGGCGGCCGTGCGAAGAAGGTGCTCCCGCGAGATGTCGATGGGCACGTAGCCGACCAGGTCGGGGAGGTGGTCGAGGAGGATGCGGGTCTTTCGGCTGCTCCCGCTCCCGTACTCTACGAGCAGACTCTTCGGCCCGATGCGCGCTACCATCTCCGCCACGTTCGCCTCCATGATCGCCTGCTCGGTGCGCGTGGGATAATATTCGTCGAGCTCCGTGATCGCATCGAAGAGGCGCGACCCGCGTTCGTCATAGAAATATTTGGACGGGATCACCTTCGGACGCCGCGTCAAACCCGAGATCACTTCGGCCTTCATTTGCGACCGGGAAAGATGGGTCTCGGAGCGCGGAAGGGCCTCTTGTGTGGGGTGCATGGTGGGGAGCGTATGGTCGGAAAAGGGTTGAGATCGAAGGATGCGGCGGACGGGAGTTTACACGTCGCGCGCGAGGCGGAAGCCCATGAACTGCCACCGCGATTCGGGGGGGAAGAAGTTGCGGTACGTCGGGCGGATGTGGGACCGCGACGTGGCGCACGAACCGCCCCGGAGCACGTACTGGTTGCACATGAACTTGCCGTTGTATTCGCCGAGTGCTCCGGGCGGCGGGGTATAGCCGGGATAGGGGCTGTACGCGCTCCCGGTCCACTCCCAGACGTCGCCGTACATCTGTCGGAGCCCGCCCTCTGCGGCGACGGGCGCCGGGTGGTAATGCCCCGTCTCCACGAAGTTGCCCGTGCGCGCAAGCCCCTGCGCCGCCACCTCCCATTCCTGCTCCGTCGGCAGGCGCGCGCCGGCCCACCGGGCATAAGCGTCGGCCTCGAAGTAGCTCACGTGACACACCGGCTCGTCGGGGTCCACCGGGCGCAGACCCGAGAGCGTGAACTGATGCCATTGCCCGTCCCGCTCATACCAGTACATGGGCGCGCGCCAGCCGTTTGCCTCCACCGCCGCGGAACCGAGCGAGAGCCAGAGTTCGGACCGCTCGTACCCGCCGTCCTCCATGAACGCGAGGTATTCCCCGTTCGTCACCAGACGATCGGCGAGGGCGAACGCTTCGAGGAAATGCCGATGACGCGGCCCTTCGTTGTCGTATGCGAAGCCCCTCCCGTCATGACCGATCTCGTAGAGTCCTTCCTCGAAGAGGATCCAGCCCGCCGGGCCGGTCTCGGTCGCGTGGTGCACCGGCGCATCGGCGTACACGGGGAAGAGCGGGTTGACCGAAAAAACGTGCTTGAGATCCGTCAGAATCAGCTCCTGGTGTTGCTGTTCGTGGTTCATCCCGATCTCGACCAGGGGCGCAAGCTCCGCCGCGAGCGCCTCGTCCGCTCCGTCGATCAGGGCGTGCATGTGCTCGTCCACATACGCGCGATACCGGTATACTTCCTCGACGGTCGGGCGCGAGAGCAGGCCCCGTTTCGGGCGAAAAAATCGATCGCCCGCCAGCACGTAATACGAGTTGAACAGGTACGAGAAGTCCGGGTGATACGCCGAATAGCCGTCGAGGTACGGGGTCAGAAGGAACGTCTCGAAGAACCAGCTCGTGTGGGCCAGGTGCCACTTCGTCGGGCTCACGTCCGGCATCGACTGGATGACGTAGTCCTCCGTGACAAGCGGACGGCACAAAGCTTCGGAAAAGCGGCGCACAGTCTGAAAACGTTCGAGCATGGTCGCCGCGTCGGAGGGTTCGGCGGAAACATCTTCGACGGCGGGATTCAAATCAGCCTGCATATCTCAGAAAGGGGCCTAAAGAGTGGGGAACCGGGGGGGGTAAAGCGAACGAACGCAAGGGGCAGATTATCTGATGGGACGTCCCGGACGCCGGTTCCGTTACGGCGCGACGGAAATATTCCTTACGGTATGGTCCTCGCGCCGAAAAACCTCCATTCGGTTTTCACACGGCGGTTCGTTCCCTGCATCGAACAAGAACCGAGTCCTGTCGTTTCCCATTTCGTCCATTATGTTATAAAAAAGGATAAGGTACGGAGTTCGCCATGCACAAGCTTTTCCCGCATTTTCGTTTCGGGGCGTTCGGGGGCTCATTGCTCGCCCTCATGATGCTCGTCTCGACGGTCGCCGCGCAAACCCCGCCGGCCGACTCCAGCCGGGTCGACGAGACCGTCGAGGCCCTTCTCCGCCGGGGCGACGCGCTCTATGCCGCCTTCGACAATAACTCGGCACTCGACTCATACAGGAGCGCCTACGCGCGTGCGCCCGAACGTTTCGACGTGCTCCTCCGCCTGACCCGAACCTATCACGACCTCGCGAAGGACCTCCTGGCTGCCGGCTCCAAACAAGCCGCCGAGGAAGCCATCCTCAAAGCCGTCGCCTACGCGGAAGAGATGAAGGAGAAGTTTCCGGATCGCCCCGAGTCCTATTTTCAGCTCGCCGCCGCGTACGGCAACCTGGCGCTGTTCAAGGGCGGCAAAAGCAAGGTGAAGATCGGGCGGGACGTGGAGCAATACGCCAAAAAAGCCATCGAACTCGACTCCACGTATGCGCCCGCGTACGTCGCACTCGGCCTTTTTTACCGGGAGGTTTCCGAACTAAACTGGATTCAGCGCTCGTTCGCCAAGGTGCTCTTCGGCGGTGTGCCGAAAGGTTCGAAGGAGGACGCCGCCGCCATGCTCGAACGCGCCATCGCGCTCAACCCCGACTTCGCCCTCGCGCACTTCGAACTGGCGATCACGTACGAGAAGATGGGCCGGAAAGAGGACGCGATCCCGCATCTCCGCAAGGCCATCGAACTGCCCCCGACCACCTCGCAGGACGTGCGCAACCAGGAGATCGCCCGCAAACTGCTCGAGAAATGGACGAAGTGACCGGGCCGCCTCCTCAGCCCGAAGCCGCGTCGTCGGTTGGCGTGTTGCCGAAGCGGTCGCGGAGCGAGCACAGGCCGAGATAGAGGACGATGGGAATGGTCTTGCGCAGGGCCGGTCCCTGAAGGTCGACGGTGGTCCAGCCGATGGAAAACGTCCACGCGGCCGGGCCGATCCACGCGACCCACCACGGGAAGCGCCCGGCGATAAACCGGAAGAGCGACTGCGCCAGCTGCGAGCCGATGATCCTGGCGATGGTTCCGAAGATGATGCGTTTGATCAGCCCCTCGACGATGATCGTGTTGAAGGCCTGAATGAGCATCGGCAGCGCAAAGACTCCCGCCGAGCGTTTGAGGAATGCCGCGGCCTTCTCCCGCTCCACCCCCAGTTCTTCGAGCATACGCTGTTGCGCTTCCGGCGTCAGTTCCGCGAACTGCCGGGTCACGTACTGCGACACGACGGCCTCCACCTGCTCCCGGCTCGTGCCCGGCTTCGGCGGATCGACCTTCAACGCCTTCGCCGCGTCCCGGACGACGGTCCCGAACGACACACCGGGCTCCTGCCCCGACAGATAGCGGGTCACGTACATGATCTCCGAGCTTCCGAGGTACCGGATCTCCCGCTCCAGCTGCCTGTTCAGCGCGGCGCGCGCCTGCGGCGTGTCGGTTGCTTCCACCTCCGCAAGCAGGCGGCGAAGCTTCTGATCATCGGTGAGGTTGACGCTGCTCTCGATGAGACCGACGAGAAAGGTGTAGTCGGCGGGCGTGAGCGGCTCGAAGACGTCCTGCATGAGAGAAACCGGACTCGGCGTGGGGCACGACGGGGAACGCGCCATGGTACGCCGTCCCCCCGGCGAATGTTACGAGCATGGAAGGGCCGTGTCCCTCATCCCGCACCGCCGTTATCCCGGCATAATTTTAATACTTGGCGAATAGCATGGAAAAGGCGGGCATGGCCGAACGCGCCCTGCTTTTTTCTTCCCGGTGACCTAACTTTTCGCGCTCGTCCCGTTCGAGCAGCCTCTTCGCGGAGACGCTTTCCCACGCTCTCTTTGATTTCCCCGTCCACGTCCATGAAATTGACACGCTCCAGCGGTCTCCTGCTCCACCTCACCTCCCTCCCCGGCCCCTACGGCATCGGCGACCTCGGCCCGAGCGCCTATCAGTTCGCCGACTTTCTGGCCTACACCGAACAACGCATCTGGCAGGTGCTCCCGCTCGTCCCCGTCGGCTACGGCTTCTCGCCGTACGCAGGCCTCTCGACGTTCGCCGGCAACCCGATGCTCATCAGCCCCGACCGGCTCCGGGAGCAGGAACTCCTGAAGGACCACGACCTCGCGTCCGTCCCCGCCTTCCCGGCAGACCGCGTCGACTTCGACGGCGTGTGGGCGTACAAAAAAAGGCTCCTTCGCACCGCCTTCGAGCGCTTCGAGGCCGACGCCGCACCGGACGACCGGGCCCGCTTCGAGACGTTCTGCCGGCAGAACGCGCACTGGCTCGACGACTACGCCCTCTTCATGACCCTCAAGGAAGCGCACGGCGGAAGCGCGTGGACCGACTGGCCCAGAGGCCTGGTCCGGCGGGAGAAAAAAGCCCTCGACCGCGCACGGGAGGCCTATGCCGAAGAGATCCGCATGCGCCGGTTCTGGCAATACCTCTTCGACGAGCAGTGGCGCGCGCTCAAGGCGTACTGCAACGAACGCGACGTCCGGCTCTTCGGCGACCTGCCCATCTACGTCGCCCACGACAGCGCCGACGTGTGGGCCCACCCCGAACTCTTTCACCTCGACGCGTCGGGGCAGCCCACCGTCGTGGCGGGCGTCCCGCCGGACTATTTCAGCGAGACGGGCCAGCGATGGGGCAACCCGCTCTACCGTTGGGACGTCATGCGGAAAAACAAGTATGAGTGGTGGACGCGACGGATGAAGAAAATCCTCGAGGACGTGGACCTCGTCCGGCTCGACCATTTCCGGGGCTTTGCCGCGTACTGGGAGGTGCCCGCCTCCGAGGAAACCGCCGTCCACGGGCGATGGGTCACCGGCCCCGGCGCCGACCTCTTCCGCACCCTCCGCAAGCGACTCGGTAAACTGCCCGTCATCGCCGAAAACCTCGGGGTCATCACCGACGACGTGGTCGCACTCATGGAGACGTTCGACTTCCCCGGCATGGCCATCCTGCAGTTCGCCTTCGACGCCGACGCCGACGCCGAATTCCTGCCCCACAACTACGAGCGCCACCTCGTCGCCTATACGGGCACGCACGACAACGACACCGTCAGCGGGTGGTGGACGAACACGCAGAGCACGCAGGACGCCGAGACGATCCGGCGCGCCCATCAGTTCTGCCGCCACTATCTCGACCTCGACGAGCGCCGCGAGCGGGAGATCCACTGGGCGTTCATCCGCGCGCTCTTCGGCTCGGTGGCCGACGTGGCGATCCTGCCCCTCCAGGATCTCCTCGGCCTCGGCTCCGAAGCGCGCATGAACACACCGGGCGAGCGCGCGGGCAACTGGGCCTGGCGCTTCACCGCCGACGCGCTCAACATCCCCATCGCCACCCGACTGCGAACGCTGACGCAGCTCTACGGACGCTCGAAAACTCGGATGCCCGTCCTCGAAGTCGCCGCGCCCTGAGGTCGCGCCCGCTCTCTTCCCGCGCCCGCGTCCCTGCTTTTTCGTATTTTCCCGCACCGGAGCCTCTTCGCGCCCGCCGCGCTCTTCTTTTCTCGCCGCGTCGTCTTCACCCACCGGCTGCCTTCCGTCCATGCTGATCCCGGCTTTCCAGCAGGTACCCATCCTCCCCCCGCAGGTCGCACCCGACAGCCTTGCGCTCGACTCGCTCGCGCTTCAGGATTCCCTTGACACGTTCGGCAACCTGAGCCGTGAGGTCGGTGAGACGGGACGCCTGATCATGGAGGGGAAATGGGAACTGGTCTGGACGCAGGTCTATCAGAGCTCTGCGGAAATCGCCGTGGCGTTCGTGCCGAAGCTGATCAGCGCGGTTTTCGTCTTTCTCATCTTCTATTTCCTCTACCGCACCTTCGGCTCGCTCCTCGAACGGGTCTTGAGCCGGAGCCGCACCATCGATCCGGGCATCCGGAGCCTGCTGCTGAAATCGTATCGCGTCTTTGGACTCACCTTCATCTTCATGATGGTGCTTGCCAACTTCGACATCAACGTGACGGCGCTGCTGGCGGGCTTCAGCATCGTCGGCGTGGCGGTCGGCTTCGCGGCGAAGGACACGCTCGAAAACTTCATCTCCGGCGTGACGATCCTCCTCGACAAACCCTTCCGCGTCGGCGACGCCATCGACATCGAGGGGATCTATGGAACCGTCGAGGAGATCACGCTCCGTTCGACGCGGATGCGGACGCTCAACAATGAGGTCATGGTGATGCCGAACATTCAGATGATCAACCAGCGGCTGATCAACCACACGATGCGCGGCATCCTGCGCGTCGAAGTCCCGTTCGGCATCGCGTACAAGGAGCGCCCTCAGGAAGCCCGAGAGGTCGTGCTCAAGACTGCCGAGGGCGACCCGCGCCTCCGCCCCGACCTCCCGCCGAGCGTGGTCGTGACGAAGCTCAACGACTCCAGTGTGGACATGATGCTGTACCTGTATCTCAAAGACCCGAAGCAGGAAGTGCCGGTCCGCTTCGAATACATCGAGCGGGTGCGGGAGGCGCTCCGCCGCGCCGACATCGAGATCCCCTTCCCCCACCGTCAGCTGTTCATCGACGAAGCGAAGGCTTTCGAGAAGCTGAACCTTTTGCCGCCTGCGGCGGGCGCCGAGCCTCCGACTGCTCCGAACCCGCCGCCCGCCGCCTGAAACGCCGCCCGCCGCCTGAAACGCGGCCCCGCCTGCGGCTTCCCGCCGGACGGCGCACGCACTCCGATCCTCTCGGTCGCCACTTTCCGGCGCGCGGCGCGTACTCATCCTATCGTTTGCTTTCCCGTCTCCGATACTTGCCGTAACGGCGCCGCCTCAGAGGCGACCCATGAGAACGTCGCTTTTCACGCTTCATGCCCGATCCATGCTCTTGACTCTCTTCGGCGGATACGCCCTCGTCCTCACGGTGCTTTTCGTCTTTCAAAACCGGCTTCTTTTCTTCCCGTCCTCGACCCTCGAAGCCGATCCGGCCGCGCGCGGCATGGCCTTCGAAGACGCAACCTTCGAGACGGACGACGGCGAGCGGCTCCACGGATGGTGGATTCCCTCCCGGAAGCCCCGCGCCACGCTCCTTTTCTTCCACGGCAATGCGGGCAACATCTCGCACCGGCTCGACCTCGTGGAGATCTTCCGGAGCCTCGGGCTGAACGTTTTCCTCTTCGACTATCGCGGGTACGGCCGGAGCACGGGCAAGCCGTCGGAGGACGGGCTGTATCGCGACGCGGCAGCGGCCTGGCGCTACCTCACGGAAACGCGCGGGCTGATCCCGGACGAGATCGTCGTCTTCGGGCGGAGCCTCGGCGGCGGACCGGCGACGTGGCTCGCCACCCGCGAACGGCCGCGCGCGCTCATCCTCGGCTCGACCTTCACCTCGATCCCGGACGTGGCGGCGAAGCAGTACCCGTATCTGCCCGTCCGCCTGCTCGCCCGAAACCGCTTCGACAACCGCGCGCGCCTCGCCGGTATCCACGCCCCGGTGCTCGTCATTCACAGCCGGGACGACGCGCTCATCCCCTTCGAGCACGGCACGAAGCTCTTCGAGGCCGCGCCCGAGCCGAAGGCTTTTCTCGAAATCGAGGGGGCGCACAACAACGGCTATGCCGTCACCGGGCCGCGCTACGCCGGGGGCATCGACGCTTTTCTGACGACGCACGTCGGGCCGAAGAAGCCCTGAGGCCTCCCCTCATCGCCCGAGCGCGCCGAGGCCGGCGCCGTAGGGATACGGATCGACGGTGATGGGCAGGCGTCCCTCCGGGTCGAGCGCGCCGCGAAGCACCGCCGCCGCCGCCCGCACCGAAGCGAGCGTCTGATCGTACGCGACGAGGTGCGCGTCGGCTTCGGAGAACGTGGTGACGGCGTACGGATTGCCGAAGACCACGAGCACGACGGGGACGTCGAGCGCGAGCAGCCGACGGACGAACCGTTCCTGCCCGGCGTTCAGCCCCGCCTCCCCCCGCCCTGACCGGAGCCGGAGGTACAGCGCCGCCACCACCACGTCCGCCCGCTCTGCCGCCCGAAGCGCCGCCGAGGACTGCGCGGGGGTCGGCGCCCGCTCGAAACGTTCCCGGACGACGTACGCAGACGCGAGCGTGTCGGCGAAAGCGTCCATGGCCGCCGCGATGCTTTCGGAGCCCCGGTAGTTTGCCAGCTGAAGGAGCGCCACGCGACTTCCCGGTGAGAGCGGGAGCGCCGGAGCGGCGCGAAGGAGCGTCACGGAACGCTCGGCGACGGCCTGCGCCACGGGCGCTCCATAGGGGTGGGTCAGAAGGGTGTCGAGCGCGGAGACCTCGGCGGGCGGCCCCGCATAGAGACCCGCCCGCGCCTTCGCCCGAAGGATGCGGCGCACCGACGCGTCGAGGGCGTCTCCACCGAGGCGGCCCGAACGCAGCGCAGCGCTCACCGCCCGGATCGCGCCCGGCAGGTCCTCCGGCGTGAGGATCAGGTCGGCGCCGGCCTCGAGCGGACGCACCACCCGCTCGGCGAGCGGATGCCGTCCCCGAAGGGCGCCCATCTTGACGTCGTCCGTGACGACAAAGCCCTCGAAACCGAGCGAGTCGCGGAGCAGATCGTGGAGGACGCGGCGACTGAACGTGGCGGGCGTCGGCGCGCGGTCGAAGGCAGGCGCCCAGAGGTGCGCGCTCATCACCCCGGCAGGGGGATGCGGACGTCCGACGAGGACGCGATACGGACGAAGTTCGACGCGTCCGAGCGCCCCGGCATCGCCGCCGACGACGCCCATCCGCGTGTGCGAGTCGACGGAGGTGTTGCCGTGACCGGGGAAATGTTTGAGCGTGGTGAGCACGCCGGCGTCCTCCGCCTCACGCACGAACGCCCCCGCCATGCGCGCCACGAGGTCCGGGTCCTCGCCGTACGAACGGATGTTGATGATCGGGTTTGCGGCATTATTGTTCACGTCCACCACCGGCGCGAAGAGGAGGTTGACGCCGACGGCCCGGCTCTCGACGGCCGTCAGCCGCCCGGCCACGGCGGCCAGCAGGGTGTCGCGCGTCGCGCCGAGGGCCATGTTCGAGGGCAACTCGGTGAGGGCATTGTCGAAGCGCCCCACGCCGCGCTCATAGTCGGCGGCGAAGAAGAGGGGCACGGCAGCGTCGCGCTGAAGACGCCGGGCCGCCTCGAAGACGGCGCGGGGCGGCATCAGCCGACGCACGAGGAAACCGCCCACTCCGTACGTGCGGACCGCCTGCAACGCTTCGGCTTCCTCGAGACGATCGCGGCCCCGGACCGGGAGGTCGACGATGAAAAGTTGTCCGATCTTCTCATCGCGTGTGAGCGTGGCCATGAGCGAATCGACCCAGAGCTCGGCGGCCTCCGCATCAAAGACGGGCGGCGGCGTCATCTTCATCCCGTGCGTCTCGAAGAATCGCTCGACCGGACCCGGTCCGGCAAGAGGGGTCGCGCGCGCCGAGCCCTCGACCATGAATGCGGGCCGCACCGGCGCGAAATCCGGCGCCCGCGCCTCGCCCGCGAAGACGACACCGATTATCGCCAGCCCCACCGCCGCCATCGACGCCCGCCGCATCTTCATGCTCCGCTCTCGTCTGGTTCACACCCGCGTTTCGAGGGTTGCGGAGCCGGCAGCTGCGCGCTTTTCACGCATGATCCACCCGACTTCCGATCCACGACGCCCTCGCCCGTTTCTCCCTCCTTACTTTACCCATCGTCGATGCGCTTCGATACTTTACCTCGCGCTCCGTATCATCCCGGGGCCCATCCGGTTGAAAGGAGGAAACTAATGAAAGAAAGGCTTCGGCGCGAGTGGCATCGTCTGATCGCGGCGGCGCGGGCGGTGGACCGGCAGACCGCCTTCGTGCTGGCCGCCGCCGCGCTCTTCGTCATCCTTCAGATGAACTTCGGAACCCGGACCGTATTCCGCGAGACGCTCGCCCCGCGTTTCCCCGAGGCGTGGCGCGGCGTGCTGGCGTGGGGGTGGTGGTTTGCCGCACAGGGCGTCTTCGGTTTCGTCCTCCCCGTGGCGTGCCTCGTCGTGTGCTTCAAACGCCGTCCTTCCGAGATCGGCCTCGGCCTCGGCGACTGGAAGCTCGCGCTCACGCTGGCGCTCCTCTACCTCCCCTTCGTCCTCGTCGGCACGTGGATCCTCTCCGACGGCGGCGCTTTTCAGGCCAACTATCCGCATTACCAGCCCGCCGCGCTCGACTGGCGCTTCTTTGCAGTGTATGAGGGACTTTTCCTCTTTTACTGGATCGGGTGGGAGTATCTCTGGCGCGGCTTCGTGCTCTTCGGAACGGCGCGCACGCTCGGGCTCTATGCGATCTTCGTACAGGCGCTTCCCTTCGCCATCCTCCATTTCGAGAAACCGCTCGCCGAGGCGCTCCTCTCCATCGTCGGCGGCGTGGCGCTCGGCGCGCTCGTCTGGCGATGTCGGTCCTTCTGGATCGCCGTGCCCATCCACGCGCTCCAGATGCTCATGCTCGACTTCTGGTGCACCCTCCGCATACGCACCCACGTCGAAGGCATCGACCCCGGCGCGATGATCGATCTCTTTCGCGCCTGGCTCGGCGCCTGAGCGCCGCTCGCGTTTCGACGCGGGTGAACCCGTTGCCGGAAGAAGGGCCGATGCGCTTTGCCGGCATGACGCCTAATCGAGGCCATACGTCTCGGCCGCCGTCTCGGCCGTGAGCACCTCCGCCTCCGGATCCGGGAGCATCGCCTTCGTGACGACGTGCGAGCCGAGCACGAGCGCGTCCATGTGGGTGCGACGGAAACACCGGTGCGCCTCCTCGGGCGTGCACACGATGGGCTCGCCCCGCACGTTGAAGCTCGTATTGACGAGCACCGGACAGCCGGTGCGCGCTTCGAAAGCCCGCAAAAGCCGATAAAAAAGCGGGTTTGTGGCCGCGCCCACCGTCTGAAGGCGGGCCGAACCATCGACGTGCGTAACCGCCGGGATGGGGGACGTGACGCGATCGAGACGATCGAGTCCCTCCCCCTCGGCCCGCGCGCCCCGCACCGGAGCCACGAGGAGCATGTACGGGCTCTCGCCCTCGATCTCGAAGTATTCGCCCGCCCGCTCCGCCGTCACGCTCGGCGCGAAGGGCCGGAAGCTCTCCCGAAACTTGATTTTCAGGTTGACCGTGCGCTGCACGTCGCGCCCCCGCGGGTCGGCGAGGATGGAGCGGTTGCCGAGGGCGCGGGGACCGAACTCCATCCGCCCCTGAAACCAGCCGACGACTTTCCCCTCGGCCAGCATCTCCGCGACGGCTTCGGTGAGCGCGGCCTCGTCGGCATAGCGCGTGTGCGGGATGCCCTCGCCTTCGAGGAACGCCTCGATCTCGGCGTCGGAGAATGCCGGGCCGAGATACGCGCCCTGCATCGCGTCGCCATCGGGAGCGGGGCGCTCGCGGCCGAGGTATTGATGCCAGGCCATGAGCGCCGCGCCGAGCGCCCCGCCCGCATCCCCTGCCGCGGGCTGAATCCACAACGCATCGAACGGGCCTTCGCGAAGCAACCGTCCATTGGCCACGCAGTTGAGCGCCACGCCTCCGGCCAGACACAGCCGCCGCTCGCCCGTCACCCGGCGCACGTGCCGCGCCATACGAAGCATCACCTCCTCCGTCACCGCCTGCACCGACCGCGCGAGATCCATCTCCCGCCGGGTCAGCGGCGACTCCGGCGCGCGGCGCGGCCCGCCGAAAAGCTCCGCGAAACGCCGCCCCGTCATCCGCAACCCGTGGGCATACGTGAAATAATCCATGTTCAGCCGAAACGAGCCGTCGTCTTTCACATCGATGAGGTGCTCCATGATGGCGTCGACGAAGCGCGGCTCGCCGTACGGCGCAAGGCCCATGAGCTTGTATTCACCCGAGTTCACCTTGAAGCCGGTGAAGTACGTAAAGGCGCTATAGAGCAACCCGAGTGAATGCGGGAAGTGCTGTTCGGCGAGGATGCTCAGCCGCGCCCCGTCGCCGACGCCGAAGGACGTGGTGGCCCACTCGCCGACACCGTCGGTGGTGAGAAACGCCGCCCGTTCGAACGGCGACGGATAGAACGCGCTCGCGGCGTGGCTCTCGTGATGCTCGGGGTAAACGATCGGCCCGCCATAGTCGAGCTCCTTCGCGATCAGGTCCGGGATCCACAGCTTTTCCTTGAGCCAGAGCGGCATCGCCTTGACGAAGGAGCGGAGCCCCTTCGGCGCGACGGCCACATACGTCTCGAGGAGTCGCTCGAATTTGAGGAAAGGCTTATCGTAAAACGCCACCACATCGAGGTCGCGCGCGGTGATTCCACCTTCCCGGAGGCAATACGCGATGGCGCGGCGGGGAAACGAAGGGTCGTGCTTCTTCCGGGAGAACCGCTCCTCCTGCGCCGCCGCCACGAGGCGCCCGTCCTGCACGAGACAGGCGGCGGCGTCATGATACCAGCACGATATTCCGAGGATGTTCAAGGGGTATAGTGCGTTGGGGCGTTTGACCGTTCAGCGTCGCAGCGATCCAGCCGGCGAACGATCAATAATACTTCTCCAGCCGCTTCGGCGAGGGATCGGGCGGCGTTTTTTTGATCCAGTAGGTATCGGCCGAGCGGTCGGGGCGGCGAGGGAGCGGGTTTTTGCCGAGCGCCCGCATGATGCCTCCGACCGGCGTGATGACGAGGAAGAACACGAGGGTCAGGATCACCCGCGTCATGACGAACCCGAGCGCGAGCGCGAGCCCCATCCACACGCGATAGAGGGGGCGCAGCGCCGCCGGAGCCGCGAGCGCCAGCGCCACGAGCGCGCCGCCGGAGCCGAGGAGCGCGTACACCGTCACGTTCGCCGCGCCGCCGCGCCGCCAGAGCCCCACGAGCGCGAGCGCCATCAGCACGCCGCCGACCAGATAGCCGAACGAGCGAACGTGCTTCTTCCCGACGTCGAGTTCCCGAATCTCCTGCCGGATCATAGCTCTCCAATGATATTCCGCAGAGGCTCACGTACGTCCGACCCCGCGCAAAGGGTCCGGCGGCGGCGAGCATCCGTCCCTCTCGTCAGGGGGTGCGGGCGGGTGGGAGCCGTTCGCCCGCGAGGAGTCGCTCGATCTCTGCCGTCACCGTCGCCGCCGCACGCGCCGCCTCGGGCGAGAGCCCCGCGCCCGCCTCGAACGTCCGCCCCTCGATGCCGAAGACGAGCAATCGCCGGGGGAGCGCGCCGAGCACCCGCGCCAGTTCGACGGCCTCGGCCACGCTGAAGGCGTGCGTCGAATAGTGGAAAAAACGCGACGGCATCGGCTCCTTCACGGCGTCGAAGCGATGGATCGTGCCCGGCGGCGCGCCGCTCCGGGCCGCGTCGACGAGGATGACGGTCCCGGCGTCGCGCCAGGCGTCCACGAGCGCCGCCCCCTCGCCCGAAGCCTCCATCACCCGAACGCCGGGCCGCTCCCGCACGCCGAGCGCACGCGCCACGGCGATCCCCGCGCCGTCGTCGCCCCGCATCTCATTGCCGACGCCAATGATGAGCACGTTCAAGCGCGTTCGAGGTGAAGCGTGAGGAAATGGCACGAGCACGAGATGCACGGATCGTAATTGCGGATGCTCTGCTCGCACTTCCATTCGAGTTCGTCGTCCGGGAGGTCGAGGTTTTGCTCGACGAAGCGGGCGAGGTCGTGCTCGATCTGCTTCTGGTTTTGCGAAGTCGGCGGGACGATGCGGGCGTCGCGGACGAGCCCCTCGTCGTCGATGGCATAGCGGTGCCAGCAGATGCCGCGCGGCGCTTCCGTGCACCCGACGCCGGTGGCGGCGCGCGGCGCGACGTCCTCGTGCGGGCGTTCGGGGCGCTCGTAGTTCTCGATGACCCCAAGCGCCACGTCGCATGCGTGGACCATCTCGACGCTCCGGATCATGATGCTTTTGAACGGGTTCCGGCACGTCGGCTCGAGCCCGGCGTCGCGGGCGGCGGCGCGGGCCGACGGCGTGAGGCGGTCGAAGTTGAGGTTGTACCGCGCCATCGGCCCGACCATGTACGCGCCCCGCGCCTTGAGCGCCGCCTGAAGCGAGGTCGAGTGGGCCACGTGTTCTTCGGCGAAGTGGTCGAGGAAATCGTGGATCGGGATGTCGAGCCCTTTGTTCGAGACGAGCCGCCCTTCGAGGATGGCGTACTCGTCCTCATGACGAAGCGCGACGAACTCATAGTCCTGTTCAAAATTCGGAAACGGGAGCGTGGCGGTGAAGGCGAGCGTTTCGAGCGCCGCTTCCCGCGCCCACGTCAGCGACGCGACGAGCGGTTCGAGTTCGGCCCGCGTCGGCACGCGATAGAAGCCGCCCACCCGCATATTGATCGGATGCACCTCGCGTCCGCCGAGGAGCGCCATCACCTCGTTGCCTACCTTCTTGAGCCGCAACCCCCGCTCGGCGACCTCCGGATGATCCTTTGCCATCTGCACCACGTCCGGATAGCCGAGGAAGTCGGGCAGATGGAGCATGAAGACGTGGAGGGCGTGGCTCTCGATCCATTCGCCGCAATAGATGAGGTGGCGGAGGGCCCGGAGTTGTCCCTCCACGGAGACACCGCACGCATCCTCCATCGCCTGCGCCGCGCCCATCTGATACGCGATCGGGCAGATGCCGCAGATGCGCGCCGTGATGTCGGGCGCCTCGGTAAAGCGCCGCCCCCGAAGGAACGCCTCGAAGAAGCGCGGCGGCTCGAAGATCCGCAACTCGGTGTCCGTGACGCGGCCGTGACGGACCTTCACGTACAACGCCCCCTCGCCCTCGACGCGCGCGAGGTAATCGACCTTGATCGTTTTCGACCGGCTACGGCCAGAGACGGCTTTTTTTTCAGGCTTCGTGCTCATGGGCCTCACTCTCATGGCGGAACGCCTCGGCGTTCGCGGTGAACAGACGGAAGGCGCGGGCGATATCGGCGTGTCCCATCCCGAGGGCCTCGAACTGAGCCGCGAGCGCCGCCGTCTGCGGCGACTCGTTCGGGCCATAACAACCGTAACAGCCCCGGTGGTACGCCGGGCAGATCGCGCCGCAGCCCGCGTGCGTGACCGGCCCGAGGCACGGCGTCCCGTGCGCCACCATCACACACACCGTGCCCCGCCGCTTGCATGCCACACACACGCTGTGCGCCGGGAGGTTCGGCTTCCGGTCGTGGAGATACGCGCTGATGAGTTCGACGAGTTGCCGCTTGTTGATCGGGCACCCCTGAAGCTCGAAGTCGACCGAGACGTGATACGCAATCGGCGTCGACACCTTCAACGTCTCGATGTATTCGGGATGCGCGTACACGAGTGAGATGAACTCGTTGACGTTCTTGAAATTGCGAAGCGCCTGAATGCCGCCCGACGTGGCGCACGCCCCGATGGTGACGAGGTATTTCGATGAGCGGCGGATCTTGTGGATGCGCTCGGCATCGTGCGGCGTCGTGATCGAGCCTTCCACGAGCGAGAGATCGTACGGCCCGCGCACGACGGCCCGCGTCGCCTCGGGGAAATACGCGATCTCCACCGCGTCGGCGATGGCGAGCAGTTCGTCCTCACAGTCGAGCAGGCTCAGCTGGCACCCGTCGCACGAGGCGAATTTCCAGACGGCGAGCTTCGGTTTTCGTTTTTTTACAGGCATGAGGTCGGCGATTTTTTCGGCAGGGCGCAACCCGAAGGTCGCAACGGGTTCGGACGTATTCCCGGGGCAAGGTCAGAACTCGCGCACCCGGAAGAGGTCCTCGACGGCGTCGAAGCGGAAGACCGGCCCGTCTTTGCATATGAAATGCGGGCCGTACTGACAGTGCCCGCACAGCCCGATGGCGCACTTCATGTTCCGCTCCATCGAGACGTGGATGCGGTCCGAGGCGACGCCGCGCCGGTGCAGTTCGAGCACGGTGAAGGACATCATGATCTCCGGCCCGCACACCATCGCGATCACGTTTTCGGGGTCGAACGGCGCGCGCGGGATGAGCCGCGTGATGACGCCCACGTTGCCCCGCCACCGGCGCGCGGCCCGGTCCACGGTGACGAGCACTTCCACGTCGAGGCGGGCGCTCCACTGCCCCAGCTCTTTCGCATACAGGATGTCCTCGGGCGAGCGCGCGCCGTAGAGGATGACGATGCGGTTGTACCGGAGGCGGTGGCGCATCAGATGATAGACGACCGGGCGCAGCGGCGCCAGCCCGATGCCCCCGGCGATGACGACCACGTCGCGCCCCTCGGCCTCGCCCACCGGCCACGCGCTCCCGAACGGCCCCCGGACGCCGAGCGTGTCGCCCGGCCTGAGCCGCCGCATCGCCCGCGTGACGACGCCCACCTCGCGCGTCGTGTGCGTCAGCTTCGAAGGGTCGTCGGGGTCGCCGCTGATCGAGATCGGGACCTCGCCCACCCCGAAGAGGTAGAGCATGTTGAACTGCCCCGGCGCGAACGGGAACGGGCGCCCGCCCGCCACTTCGATGTCGAGCGTGAAGGTGTCGTCCGTCTCCCACCGGCGGCGGAGCACGCGACCCGAAACGGGCGTCATGGGGTGGGCGGCGGTCTGGAGAGGCGTCGGAGGTTGCATCGGCGCTCGTGCCTATTGGTACAGGTCTGCCATCTGAATGCGCGTGGCCATCAGGCGCTCGGCGATGAGCCGGGAAAACCGCTTGAGCAGTTCGTATCCGAATACGGGGTCCTTCTCGCACTTCTCCCGCACACACTTCGCGTCAAAGCTGATCGCCGAGACCGGCTCGACGGCGCGGGCGTCGTAATGCCACGTATACGGCGGCACCAGCCACGACCACCCGAGGATCTGCCCCTCCCCGATGGTCTGGATCGAAAAAATCTTGTTGCCCGCCTCCATCTCCAGCGCCACATGCCCTTCCCGAATGAGGTAAAAATGGGTGGCATCTTTGCCTGCAAGCAATAAAAATTCCCCCGGTTTGAAATGAACGTTTCGCGCACATCCGGCGAGAAACTCCCGGTACTCGGGCTTGAGGTCTTTGAAAAAGGGAACCTCTCCCAGAATCTCGGGGATGGTATGAATCTTCATCGGCCTGCCTACGATTGGTTTGTGGAAGTCGTATGCGGCGGAAGAACGGCGTTTTCGCGGATGGCCCGCACCTCTTCGGTAAGGTCGATGCCGACGGGACACCAGGTGATGCACCGCCCGCAGCCCACACAGCCGGACGTGCCGAACTGATCGATCCAGCCGGCGAGCTTGTGCGTGAGCCATTGCCGGTACCGCGACCGGTGCGTCGTGCGGACGCTCCCCCCGTGGATGTACGAGAAGTCCATCGTGAAGCACGAGTCCCACGTCTGCCACCGTTCGGCGACGCCCCCCGTCAGGTCGGTCGTGTCTTCGACGGTGGAGCAGAAGCAGGTGGGGCAGACGAGGGTGCAGTTCGTACAGGCCAGGCACCGGCTCGCCACCTCGTCCCAACGTGGATGCTCGAGGTTGCCCATGAGGAGGTCGCGGAGGCCGTCGGTGTCGAGCGTGCGGGTGAGGGCGTCCGCCGTGCGCGCGACCACGGCCCGGGCGGCCGCCACGTCTTCGGGGACGGCGGGCGCCGTGGGCAGACGCGCCGCGAAGCTCCGCCCCGTCTCCGTCCCCGCTTCGAGGAGAAAGACGTGGCGGTCGTCGTCGAGGAGTTCGGTCAGGGCCAGGTCGAAGCCGGAACGCGCCTGCGGGCCGGTGTCCATCGAGGCGCAAAAACACGTCGCCGCCGCCTGCGTGCAGTTGACGGCGACGATGAACGTGTTTGCCCGCCGTGCGGCATAGACGGGATCGACGTACGCGCCGCCCATGAAGACGCGG
Source organism: Rhodocaloribacter sp. (assembly GCF_056451265.1). Lineage (NCBI taxonomy): Bacteria > Pseudomonadati > Rhodothermota > Rhodothermia > Rhodothermales > Rhodothermaceae > Rhodocaloribacter > Rhodocaloribacter sp. Next base: position 133,082 of record NZ_JBWOPL010000019.1, read on the forward strand.
TCCTGCACGGCGATGGCGGCCAGCTCGCACGCGCGCACGCCGAGGAATGCCTGCTTCGGCGCTTCGACCGGCTCCTCGGCGATGGTGAAGGCGCCGTCCCCCTCCGACCGCTCGGCCCGCCAGAGACGGCGGCGCGGCGGGAAGAGCGAGCGTTTCCACGCGTGCGGCCCCAGCGTGAAGCCGAACACCGCCTCGTCGTCCCGGCGCACGAGCCGGTACCGTCCGGGGGCCTGCTCCTCCGTCCACCCGACGGGCAGGTCGGCCACGCGGCGCACCTCGTCGTAGACGACGGCGCCGTCCCGCACGACCGGGCCGAGCACGACGTATCCCTCCTCTGCCAGAAGCGCGATGAGCCGCCCCAGCCCCTCCACGTCGAGAAGCATCGGCGCGTCGTCCGGCCCCGGGGTGTGCGTCTTCGGAGTGCGTTGCGCCATGGCTCCTTCCGTGTTTTTGCCTGCAAGAACCTCCGAGCCAGGATACGGCCCCGCTCGCGCTCAAACTGACGGAATCGCACGCGCCGCGCACACGGGGATCCCCCGATGCTTCTGCAAGGGATTCCCCCACAAAACCCGGCCGGACAAGCGCCTACACGGCCGTCTTCTGCCGCTCGATGACGCCGAGAATATCGGGCGGCGTCCAGCCGGGCGGCTTCATCCACTTGCCGTCGTCGCGGCGGTATGAACCGGGAGCGAACTTGCGGAGGTTGGCGCGGTCCACCTCTTCGAGAATCGGCTCGTCGTCGATGCCGAAGGCGATGAGCGTGCCGATGGTGACCACCGAGATGTCCGCGCATCCATCGACGACGCCCTCGAGGTTCACCTCGCCCTGCGGGAAGAAGTCGAGGTGGTCGACGTGGTTGAAATCCACCTCTTCCCCGTTCTCGGTGGTGACCCGCACCCCCACGCCGAGGGCCTTGACGGTTTCGAGGGCTTCTTCGAGGATGAGCTTGGCGCGGAGCAGCCGCGTCTCCTCGTCGGGGATGAGGGGCGCCTCGGGCGTCTCCTGCCCGGCTTTCTGCATGAACTCCCGCACGCGGCGGTAATGTGAAGTAGGCATAAGTAATTAAAAAGATTGAACGTGCATATGCGGACGAGAGGCGTCCACGGGGAAAACGTCAGTCGCCCGGTCGGAGCGCTTCGTAAAAACGTCGCGGCGTCACGTACCGGGTGTGATAGGTCTGCCAGTCTTCGGGATGGCGGAGGTATACGGGGTCGTCTTCGAGGCGACCCGGCGGTGTGGTGTAGTCGGGGCGGTCGTGGGCGGGCAGCGGGAGGACGGTTTTCGAGAACGAGGTGTTGTAGTCGCCGTCCTTCACCCACCCGTCGCCGATGAGCACGAAGTCTCGCGTCCACCCCTCGGGCGGCGGCGGGGGGGCGGCGAAGCGAAAGGCCATCTCGTCGCCCGCGTTCATGATGACGTAGCGGTCGTCGACCTCCGCGAGGAGCTCGCGCACGTCGCCGAAGCGGGTGTAATAACCGACGAGGTCGCGCCAGACGGGACTCGTGCCGGCGAGCGCTTCGTAGTCCGGAAGCTCGGGCGAGGAGCGATCCGCCTCGGTCACTTCGGAGAAGCCGCGATAGCGGAGATCCGCCGTCTCGGGCGCGAGGCGGCGCGTCCGGAGCGCGGCGTCGGGGCGTTTCTCGGCCCAGGCGAAGGCATCCCAGTAGATTTCGAGGTTCGTGTTGAGACGCACGCGGTGCGGCGCGCCCGGCGGGAAGACGCCTTCGAGGTCGATGAGGATCGTCTTCTCTTTCCCGGAAGGGAAGCCGAGGTTCGGATGCGCGGTCGTCCATCCGCCGCGACCGTCGGGGACCTCCATGCGGAGCCCGCGCGGCGCCGGGTGCGCGCCCTGACTGATGGCGACGTTGATCGAGCTGTCGGTCGGTCGGACCCATCCCATGCCAAGGAGCCACAACGGCCGCTCGACCGGCGCGTCGCCGAGGTCGATCTCGACGTAATGATCGCGCGTGATGCCCTGATAGGCCCCCCTCCCGAAGAAGTCGAGGTAGCGCTCATCACGGGCGCGGACGCGGTCGGTCACGTCCTCGCCCGTGTCGGTCCACACCCGGGCGACGGGGTGCGGCGGCGCGGTCGGATGCACGGCGGGCGCGGGCGGCGGAAAGGCGAAGCGCTCGTCCACGAACACGTCGGTGTCCTCCGGATGATCGACGACGAGAAGCGAGACCTGATCGAAGAAATGCGTCTCCCACAGTTCGGCGGTGATGCGGACGTCGTAGAAGCCGTCCCGCGGCTTGAGCTGATCGCCGCGAATTCGCACCCAGTCCTCCGTCGTCATGACGCCCGCCGTTTCGAGCGCGTTGATTTTGAGTCCGAGGGGCGAGCGCCAGATGAAGTCGGTGACGAAGGTCATCTGCTCGCCGTCGAACGTGAAGAGCCAGGGGCACGAGCCTTTGAGGCGCTGTTGGGCGGAGAGGATCTCGTCGGAGAGGAGGTCGAACTCGGCCTGCACGTCGCCGTTGGGCCAGATGATGCGGGCCACATCGGCCACGAGGTTGTCGCCGAGGCCGAAATAGACGACGGGTTCTTCGATGGGCTGCTTCTGATAGATGAGGCCGGCGCGGAGTTCGATCTCACCGCCGATGCCGAAGGAGTTGATGCGTCGGTCGCCGAGGACGGCGGCGGCCTGCGGGCGGATCTGCCGCCAGTGATACGGCTTCACGCCCTGATTGACGAAGCGCACGGGCTGCCCGTCCGGCGTGAGCCCCATGAGGTCGAGCCGTCCGTCGCCGGTGAAGTCGGCATAGCCGGAGACGCGGGCGTCGGGGATGCGGATCGGCGTGCGAAGCCGAGCGTCGACGTCCGAGAGCCACAGCCGGGCCTCCGAGGCGGCAGCGACGAGCACGTCGAGGCCGCCGTTGTTGTCGAAGTCGAGCACGTCGAGGCGGGCGTCTTTCTCTTCCGGGTCGAAGCCTTCCCACCGGGCGAGGTCGGTGACCATCCACCCCGCGCCCCCGTGGACGTCGGCCACTTTCTTGAGCGCGCCGTCCGCCTGAAGGACGACGAGGTCGAGGTGCGCGTCGGCGTCGAGGTCGGCGACGTCGAAGGCGCGGGCGGGCCCCATCGAGTGGGGCATCACGCGGGGCGAGAAGCGCCCGCCGCGCTCATTGGCGTAGACGTGGAGGCGGCCGCGCGCGTCGAGGAGGGCGGCATCCGGGTCGCCGTCGGCGTCGAGGTCGGCCCACGCGAAGGCGGTCAGGCCGTCGTCGCCGTCGAAGAGGGGCCAGACGTCGAAGCCGCCGTCGCCGTCGTTGCGGAGCGTCACCGGCGGACCGTCCGCCGTGCCGAGCACGAGGTCGAGGTCGCCCTCGAGGTCGAGGTCGGCGGTCCACACGCCGGTATAGGGCGCCGTCGTCACACGGGCCGGCAGCCCCGCGCGCGCCGTCACGTCGACGAAAGCGGCGGTGCTGTCCTGACGAAAGAGGCGGAAACCGTCGCTGCCGGCGAAGGCGAGGTCGATCCAGAAATCGTTGTCGAAGTCGACGCCGAGGATGCCGCGCGCCGGGGCCTCGCCGGGGAACGGGAGCGCGCGGTCCTCACCGAGCCATCGCGCCGTAACGCCGTCGGAGAGCAGGACCGCCGGGCCGCCGTTCGGGTCGAGGAGGACGACGCGGAGGCTTTGCCACGGACCGCCCCCGATCTCGACGGGCCGGACAAAGAAGGTGAGGCTGTCGTCGGGCGGCGCGGGCGTCGGGCGCGGCTTCGGCAGCCGGATGAACTCCGTGATGAGGTCGCCCACCTGCTCGACGGGCGTCTGCACGGCGGCAAGGTCGTTCCGGTAGTCGTCCGTGCGCAGGAGCACGTTTCGAAGCACGATCACGGGGGTGAGGGCGCTCGACGGGTCGGCGGCGGCGGCCTCGCGGGCCAGTGCGAGGCGTTCGCGCGCTTCCACGGGCCAGCCGTCCGCGCGCATGGCGAGGCGTTCGAGGACAGCCGCGAGCGTCTCGCCGTCGCCGTGCTCGGCAGCGAGACGGGCCTTTTCGAGCAGAACGGCGAGGTTGCCGGGCCGGAGCGCGAGCAGGCGGTCGAGGAGACGCTGCGCTGCGACGACGTCGCCGGTCTTCTCCTCGGCCTGCGCCAGCGCGAAGAGCGCCTTCCCGTTCGTCGAGTCCAGTTCGACGGCGCGGCGCAGGCTCGGCAAAGCCTCCTCGAAGCTCCCCTGAACGGACTTGCCCAGGCCGATGAGCAGGTGGATGCGGCTGTCGTCCGGGGCGAGCGCCCGGGCCTTTTCGAGGCGTTCGAAGGCCACCTCGAAGGCGTTCCTCCGCAACGCGAGCAGCCCGAGATCGGCCCACGCCGCGGGTTCTTCGGGCACGAGTTCGGTCACCTGCGTGAGCTTCGCGTCGGCCCGCTGATCCTCGCCGACCTGCATGGCCGTCACGCCCGCGTAGAACGCGGACACCGCTTCGCGATACGTCTCCGAGGAGGGCGCGGGCAGACCGCCGCCGCACGCGGCGACCCCCGCGAAAAGACCGCCAAGGACGAGATAAAGGATCGGTCGGTTCATGGGAAAAAGCTCCGTCCGCTCGCGATGGGAAGGGATGGGTGGAGGCGCAAATCACGTGCGCGCCGGGCCGAAGGCGGCGACGATTCCAACTTAATGAACGAAGCGTTGGATTTCTCGAAAAATATGGCGGCGTACCCGTCGAGCGCCCGATCCTCCGGCCCGCCGCTTCGATCTCCCGACAAGATTCGACGCATCGGCTTCCCCATGTGTTGAAAACTTGTAAAATCTACCGGCGCGCTCCTCCGAAACCCCTTCTTCCCGAGGAAACTCTCCCGACCTTTCGGCTTATATCGACTTCCCCACCGCACCGACCTCTTTTCTATGCCTGCCCCCTCCTCCGACCGACCGTTTGCCCGCCGGGGCCTCTGGCTCCTGCTCCTCATGCTGGTCAACAGCGGGTATCTGTGGGCCGCCGGATCACCGACGCTCTTTTACGTGGGCAATGTGCTGGCGCACGTGCTTCTCGGCCTGGCGATGATCGCGCTGTGGGGGGGGATCGGGGCGGCGCTTCTTCGCCGAAACGAGGCGGCGGCGCGCTCCGCCCTCTCGGTCCTCCTTCCGGCGCTCATGCTCCTTGCCGCGGGGACGGGTCTGGCGCTGATCCTCTTCGGCAACCTCCGACCGCAACGCCCGGTGCTCCTCGTCCACATCGCGTCGAGCTTCGGCGCGGCGCTCGGCACGCTGTGGTGGCTCCACCGCCGGGGCGTCTTCTCCGGGCGTCCGTGGCTTGCCCGCGCCTCGGCCGCGATCGTCGCGCTCGCCGTGGCGGTCCCGATGAGCCGGCCGCTGTGGCCGCCCCCCTCCGGCGACGTCATCACCAACCCCATGATGCCTCCGGCCGACATGGCGGGCGAGGCCATGGGCGGCGCGGACGGCCCCTTCTTCCCCAGCGCCGCCGAGACGGCGGACGGCGGCCTCATCCCCGGCGAGTTCTTCCTCGAATCGAAGGCATGCGGGCGTTCCGGATGCCACCCCGACGCCACCGCGCAATGGGACGACTCGGCCCACCGCTTCTCGTCGTTCAACAACCAGTGGTACCGGAAATCCATCGAGTATATGCAGGAAGTGACGGGGCTCGAGAAGCCGAAGTGGTGCGCCGGATGCCACGACCACGCCCTGCTCTTCCCCGGAAACATGGCCCGACCCGTCGCCGAGATGCTCGACGAGCCGGAGGCGCACGCGGGGCTGGCGTGCGTCTCGTGCCACAGCGTCGCCCGCGTCAAGAACACGATGGGCAACGGCGGCTTCGTGCTCGAGTACCCGAAGATGCACGACCTCGCCACGAGCGACAACGAGGTCGTGCAGGCCCTCCACGATTTCGTCCTCCGCCTCGACCCCGAACCCCATCGCCGGACGTTCCTCAAGCCGTTCCACCGCGAACAGCCCGCCGAGTTTTGTTCGTCCTGCCACAAGGTCCACCTCGACGAGCCGGTGAACCATTACCGGTGGCTGCGCGGCTTCAACACCTACGACAACTGGCAGGCAAGCGGCGTCTCGGGGCAGGGCGCGCGCTCGTTCTATGAGCCGCCGGAGCCGAAAAACTGCCTCACGTGCCACATGCCGTACGTCCCCTCCGACGACGCGGCCAACCACGACGGCTTCATCCGGAGCCACCGTTTTCTCGCGGCGAACACGGCCCTTCCGACGGCCAACCTCGACAGCACCCAGCTCCGGCAGACCATCGCTTTCCTCGAAAACGGCCAGATCCGGGTCGATCTCTTCGCCGTCAGCGAGCCGGCGGCAAAGGCCGCCGTGGCGACAGAGACCCGGCGCAGCGGAGAAATGCCGGCCGACCTCGCGAGCACCTTTGCCGTGGGCGAAGAGCAGGCGCAGGGCATCGGGCGGGGCAGCCTCACGCGCGAGGCGGTGTCGGTCCTCGCCCCGCTCGAAGATGGCGACGCCGTGCTTCAACCCGGCGCGTCGGTGCGGCTCGACGTGGTGGTGCGCACGTTGGGCCTCGGCCATTTCTTCCCGTCCGGCACCGTCGATGCCCAGGAAGCCTGGCTGGAAGTGAAAGCCGTCGACGCCGCCGGACGGGTGCTCTTCTGGAGCGGGTGGACCGAGGATGAGGGACGCGGCCCCGTCGATCCGAGCGCCCACTTTTTCCGCAGCCTCATGGTCGACGCGCACGCCAACCGGATCGACAAACGCAATGCCTTCGCCACCCGCGCCGTCGTCTACGTAAACCTGATCCCGCCCGGCGCGGCAAACGTGGTCCACTACCGCCTCCACGTCCCCGAGGACGTGAGCCCGACCGTCACGCTCACGGCGAAGCTCCATTACCGCAAATTTGACTGGCAGCACACCCAATTCGCCTACGCCGGCGTGCGCGACCCCTCCGACCCGAACCCCGATGTCTCGCTCGACTACGACGACGGCCGGTGGGTCTTCACGGGCGACACGAAGAACGTCTCGGGCAAGCTCAAAACCATCCCCGTGCTTCCGGTCGTGACGATGGCGTCGGACTCGGTGACGCTCGCCGTCGTCCCCGTCGTCGAAGCCGCCCCGCGCGAGGACGGCCGCCCCGCGCCCGACGCCCGGACGCGGTGGAACGATTACGGCATCGGCCTCCTCCTCGAAGGCGACCTCAAAGGGGCGGAAAAGGCGTTCCGGCGCGTCGTCGAAATTGACCCCGAATATGCCGACGGGTGGATCAACCTCGTGCGGGTGTACCTGCAAGAGGGCGACCTCGAAGCGGCCCTTCCGGTGCTCGAAACCGCCGAACGGGTCCGGCCCGGCTTCCACAAGGCGCTTTATTTCCGGGGCATCTATCACAAAGCCCGCGGCGAGTACGAGGAAGCGCTCCGCGCCCTCACCACCGCCGCCGAAGCCTTCCCCCGCGACCGCGTGGTGCTCAACCAGATCGGCCGGGTGCATTACCTCAACGCCGAGCCGGAGAAAGCCGTCCCGTTTTTCGAGCGCGTCCTTGCCATCGACCCGGAGGACCTCATGGCGCACTATAACCTCATGCTCTGCCGGCGCGCGCTCGGCCAGACGGAACTCGCCGACGAGCACGAAAAGCGCTATCTCCGTTTCAAAGATGACGAGACGAGCCAGGCCATCGCCCGAAAATACCGGCAGACGCATCCGCACGACAACAACGAAGCGCTTCCCATCCACGAGCACGCCGACGCCGGGCCGCCCCCGCATTGATCGGCGCGGTTCTTTGCGCCTGCGGTCATGCGCCCATTGACCGCTTTCGGTGAAGCCTCGCCGTAGCGGGAGCCTTCGCGCGCCTTTTTTCGTTGGAGGCCGCATCGACCCGAGCCACCGAACCCACGCACCGCACGTTTTACCATGAACCTCTACGATTTCATCGGCAAGCGCGTCCGCGTCCACCTCTACAACCGCGAAGGCATCGCCGTCGGCACGGTGACCGGCCGCGTGGCCGACGTCGCCCCCGCCGTCGAGGTCGCGCCGGGGATGAAGAAGGACCTCGTCTACGTCGTGGACATCGAGACGGGCAGCCCGGACGTGCCGTATCACAACAGCGCCGGCGAAGCGAACGAGTCGTGGTTCGCCGTTCAGGACATCGAGGTGATCGAGGAAGACAAACCGCGCTTCTTCGCGAACTGAAGGCGTCGCGACCTACAAAGACCCCTCTCCCGAAGCTTCACACGCCCTGCCCGGAGCGAGATCCCGGTACGGTTCCGTCGTGCAGGACCCGCCTCGTTTCTCCCCGCAGATAGCGGATGACGTCGCCGGCATCATAGGAGGGGTTTTCCACCGAGCCGAGCGGCAGTTGCATCAGCGCGTCTCCGCCGGTAAAGAGCGGCGCCTCCCGTCCCCATCTCCGCCGTTGTCCCAACCCGATGTTCGCGAGGAGACCATTGCACAAACACCCTCGCCCGATCGTGTCTTCCCGGCGGCCCCCTTTCTGAACATAGACCTCCACCGGTTCGGAGGGACAACGTCCCTGAAGGCGGCCTTTTTCATCCACGAAGGGGCGTTGTAAATAGCCGAGGTCGCACCGGCGTATGCGCTTCGCGTGGTTCTCCGGCAGTCCGAGCGTATGGGACGCCTCCAGGACCTTGAAGGGAAAGCCCGTCGGAGAGATCATGCCGTCGGTTCTCACCCGAACGTCCCCTTGATGAATGGCCCTGATGAGCTTGCGTTTGAACGCCGCCGGATAGCCGGACTCGTCGGCCAGGGAGAAGAGCGAACCGACCTGAATGCCGGCGGCCCCTCGTTCCAGGGCTTCCCGGCGCTTTTCCGGAGAGCCGTAGCCCCCGGCCAGATAATAGGGATAGCCGAGCGCCGCCACCCGGTCCAGGTTGGCCTGATCCCGTTCGTCGTAAATCGGATGGCCGTCTGCATCACGCCCCTTGTTCCGGGGAGGAGCGTTGTGCCCGCCCGCCACCGGTCCTTCGATGATCCAGCCTGAGATCAGGCCCTCCGGAAGCTTTTTGTCCAGGATGCGAGCGAGCAGGTCGGAGGCAACGATGGGAAAGAACTGCGGCCGCGGCAATACCGGAGGTCGCTCCAGGATATCCGCCGGGTTGAATGCGCAAAAGTACGCGTCTCTGGTTTCGGCGGCTTGCGAGGTGTCCACGTCCAGGCGCAGCCGCGCCGGTTGTCCCGCGGCCAGCTTCGGGATCTGCTCGGCCTCTTCTTTCGGAATGCCGGCTCCCATGAAGACGGCGTCCACCCCGGCCAGCATCGCCCCGTAGATACAGGGCAGGCTGTACCGCTTCAACTCGCAGAGGAGGTTGATGCCGACGAAGCCGTCATGCCCCTCTTTGGCCAAAAAGACCTCGCTGAAGGCCGCCGCCGATAAAATGCGCTGAGAACGACGGGTGGGTTTGAAGCGATGGATGGGCAGCATCCGATAAGGCATATCCTCGTCGATGCCTCCTTCGACGTAAAAGCGGTCCGTCAGATAGCGGACGATCTCTTGATCGGGGTAGGCTTGAAGGGCCCGCAGCCGTCCGAAGGGGTCGCCCTCTTGCAGTTCGCGCACCACCACCGTGTCGATGCACGTTCCCGAGACTACGCCCATTTCCCCGAGTTGAGCCACGCGGCGGGCCAGACGCCAGTTGGAAACGGCAATGCCCATCCCCCCCTGTACGATCGTGGGAGCGGGTCTACGAGCGGGGGAATGCGCTGCGTTCATCATCGGAGCGGGAAGGTGAGGCGAAGGGGGATTGGTCTTTCATAATACAACCGCTTCCGGTGCGCCGCCCCCCATTGAAGACAACAATGTCTCCTTTTATTCTTTCTTCACAATGGCCTCGAAGATCGCCCCACGATCCCGCTTTTATGCCTCCGTCTCCAGGCGCTTCGCCGTCTCGGTGAGCACGTCCACGGCGGCGTCGATGTCGGCGCGGTGGGTGCGGAAGCAGACGGCGGCCATGCGCAGCCTGAACCGCCCGTCATACACTTTTCAAGGGCATCCCCAATCGCTCTGTCGCCGGAACATCTCGGAGCATTTTCACGACTGCCGAGGCGCTCTCAGATGTCAAAAAAGCTACTTCGAAGAGGGAGCGCCCCGCAACAGTCGCACAATGGCCTCCACAATTCGCTCGTGCACTTCGCGTTTGAGCACCCCCACCTCTCGCTCGATGATCCCGGCGTTGGCCGTAAAAAGCTTGGCAGGTCTCACATAGCTTTTCCGTTGAAGGCCATCGCTCGCAAAGCTCGCGTGGTCGAGTTCAACGGCCTGAGGATCCGCATACGGATTGCTCGTAATCTGGCAAAGCACGTAGTCGTCTCTCCCTGCTTCCGCCAATACCACAGCCGGACGAAGTTTGGCGTGCGTCAAATCGGAGAACGGAAACCTGACGACCACTACGGTCCCTGCTGAAGGTGCTGCCATGCCTCATCCTCCTCCGGGCGGTCCCAGTCTTCTCCCAGAGCCGCTTCGCTCAAGAGCCCCGTATCGGCCACTTCCGCCTTTTTCTCTTCGTCACCTTCCTCTTCGAGAAGGGTCACCAGCACCCGCCGGGCACGACGAAGGTCAAGCTTTTCAAGCAAGCGGAGCCGGCCGTCTTTTTCGAGAATGCCTTCAACGGTTTTTAGCATCGCTTTCGAAAGAATATGGTTGAAGAACACCAGGTTTACCCTTGTCACAGCCAGTTGTTCATCCCTCCGATCGCCCCACGATCCCGCTTTTATGCCTCCGTCTCCAGGCGCTTCGCCGTCTCGGTGAGCACGTCCACGGCGGCGTCGATGTCGGCGCGGTGGGTGCGGAAGCAGACGGCGGCCATGCGCAGCGTGAACCGCCCGTCGAGGCGCGTGGTGCTGATGAAGATGCGCCCGTCTTTGTGGAGCGCCTCGACGAGCTTTTCATTGAACGCGTCGACGTCGCCGCGTTTGGGAACGTAGCGGTACGTGACGACGGACAGGTCCGGCTCCGGCCCGACTTCGAAGCCGTTCACCGACAGCATGCGTTCGTGGAAATACCGGGCGAGGCGCATCTTCTCGGAGAGCGCCGCGCGGAACGGAGCCAGGCCGAGGACCTGAAGCGGCAGCCACAGCCGGAGGCCGCGAAAGTGTTTGGTCAGTTCCGGCGAGAGGTTGGCGGGCGAGAGCTCCTCCACGGCGCCGAGCGTGTCCTGCAGGTAATCCGCTCCGGCGGCGTGGGCGGCATAAAGCTTCTCCCGGTCCCGGACGATGAGCGCGCCCGTGCCGTACGGCAGGAAGAGGGTCTTGTGCGGATCCATCACGAGCGAGTCGGAGGCGTCCATGCCCCGGAGGACGGCCGCGCCTTCGGGGCACAGGGCGAAGAAGCCGCCGTACGCCCCGTCGACGTGGCGCCACAGCCCGTGCGCCGCCGCGATCTGCCCGATGTCGGCGAGCGGATCGACCGAGCCGGTGTTCGTCGTCCCCGCCGAGGAGACCACCATCCACGGAGCGAGCCCGGCGCGCCGGTCTTCGAGGATCGCCGCTTCGAGCGCCGCCGCGTCCATCCGGTACCGCTCGTCCACCGGGATGCGACGTTGGACCACACGCCGGAGACCCGCGAGGTGGAGCGCCTTGTCCACGCAATGGTGGGCGTGCCCGGTGAGGTAGACGACGGCGCGGGGGATGGCGTCGCCTTCGAGGCCCGCCTCGTCACGCGCGGTGATGACGGCCGACAGGTTGGCGAGGCTGCCGCCCGCCGAGAGGTAGCCCGCCGCCGTCTCGGGATAACCCGCGAGGTCGGCCATCCACCGGATGAGCAGGTTCTCGATCCGCACCGCGCCGGGGCTCGCGAAGAAGACGCTCGCATACCGGTTGGCGACGGCGGCGAGGAAGTCGCCGAGGGCTGCATGAAAGAGGCCGCCGCCGGGGATGTATCCGAGGAACCGCCCCGACGTGGTGTTGATGCCCACGCGGTCCACGTGGTCACGGATCAGTTCGAGCGCCGCCTCCGCGCCGATGCCCGTCTCCGTGATCGGCGCGTCGAGGAGCGCGCGTCCGTTGTCGGGTCGGTCGAAATAGGCGGGCGCGTCGGGGAGGCTTTCGAGGTACCGGTCGGCATAGGCGAAGATGCGTTCCATGAGCCGCGCCCGTTCTTCGGCGTCGGGTTCGAGCGGGAGCGCCGCCCGTTCAAGATCTGCAAAGTCGCGCATAGGTTGTCTTCAGAGTGTCCGCAGTACGTGCGCCAGTTCCCCCGGCGCATAGACGTGCAAGGTGGCTTTTTCAAAATCTCGGCCATTGCGCGTGACGAGGGCCTCCGCCCGCGCGTGGCGAGCCGCTTCGTGCAAAACGGCATCTTCGAAATCTCCGAAGGACAACGACAGTGCATCTTCGAGCACGGCGCGGCTCACCGGAGCCACCTCGAAGATCCGCATCAGATCTCGGAGGTGCGCCCGCGCCGCACGCACGCCCACCTGCTTCGCCCCGACGTAAAACAACGTCGTCACCGTGGTGGCGCAAACCAGCCCGCCGATGCGCCCCTGCTCGACATGCATCATCAGTTCGGCAGCCTCAGCCACGAACGGCTCGCGCCGCAATAAAACGTCGAGGAGCACGTTGGTGTCGAAGAGGATGCGCATCAGCGGTGTTTGGCTTCGAGATGCTTCCGATACGCTTCCTCGGGATTGCCGGGCGCGCCGCCTTCGCCTTCGAAAGCGCCGAGAAGCGAACGCGTCAGGGGCGGCAGTTCCTCCGTGTCGAGGCGTTCTTCCGTCGTTCCGGTCAAGGCCCGGAAGTGATCCGCCACGAGTTGAGAGACCGACTTCCCCCGCGCCCGCGCATAGCGTTTCGCCTTCCGAATCAGTTCCTCCTCCAGGCGCAATGTGAGCTTCGTCTGCATGGCTTCGATGCTTCTTGACGTATACGTTTCCGAAAAGCGTACGTCACGCCGCCATCCGGGTTTCCGCGTCAATACCGCCAGCTCGTCAGGTCGGCTCCGGGCGGGGCGCTCGCCTCGATGCGGCGGAGGATTTTCGGGACGTACATCGTGTTGTACCGGAGGCGCGAGATGGCATTGGGGTTCTCGTGATCGCCGTTCCAGCAATGCTCGGCGCGGTCGCCGTAGTCCACCTCGCCGCCGTAATACGGGTCGGTGGTGCTTTCGAGGAAATCCTCCATCAGGTACACGGCGTCGTTGAGGTAATAATTGTCCATGTCCCCCACGTAGATGTGGATCTTGCCTTCGAGCCTGGGCCCGAGCGTGGCCCAGTCGCGCTGAAGGATGTGGCGGAGGTCGTAGTTTTCGCGCCAGTACGCGGCCACCTCGTGATCGATCTTGCCCGTGACCTTGTCCCAGATCGGCCGGGGATAGCCGTCGGCCCCCATGGGCGAATAGACGGCCTGCCAGATGTCGTACTGATCACCGGAGCGCCCCTTCGAGCCGAGGGCGCGTTCCATGAGGTTGTAGTCTTCGACGGTCGCGCTCACGTTGCCGAGCCAGTCGCGATGGCCGGGCCGGCGGAGCCGCGCGAAGGGCCCTTCGACGTAATACGCCTGGTCGTCGTCGTAAATGTTGACGAGGGTGTACTGCCGGAAGTCGATGGGATCGGGACAGGCGGCAAAGGCGCCGTTGTAGTCGTCGGGGTAGAAGACCTGCACGGCGAGGGCCTCCCATCCGCCCGTGGAACCGCCATAAAGGAAGCGCGCCCACCCTTCGCCGAGGCCGCGGAACTCCTGCTCGATGTACGGGATGAGTTCGCGCGTGATGGCGTCTCCGTACGGCCCCAGGTTGGCCGAGTTGACGGCGTACGAGTCGTCGTAATACGGGTTGGCGTGCTGAATCTCGATGACGAGGAAGCGCGGAAAATCGTCGCTCGTCCACGTCTGATAAAACTTGTACGCCTCCTCCTGCATGATGTGGTTATAGCAGTCGAGGCGGAAGCGCTCGCTGTACACGCACGGCTCGGAGAGGTCGGGCGGCTCGGTGCGGAAGCCGCCGAAATCTGAGGGGAAATGGCCGTGAAAGACCATGAGGGGATACCGCGCCTCCGGATGTTCGTCGAAGCCTTTCGGGACGAGCACATGTGCGCCGAGGTACATCGGGCGGCCCCAGAACTCGGTCAGGAGCTTGCTCTGAATCCGGACATGGCGGACGTACTCCGTGTCCTCGGGTTCCTCGACGGGCGGCAGTTTCCGGTCGAGCGTGAGGGTGATGCGCTGCGGCGCGGCGGGATCGAGGCGGATCGTCTGCGGCGCGCTCACGAGGTTGCCCGGCTTCGTGTTCCAGTGTTGCCCCTCGCCCCGGTCCGGCGGCAGTTTGACGGTGTGACCCGTGGCGAGGTGGAACGTCTCGTACCGGTTGAGAAGCGCCTGCACGACGTACGTGCCCGGCGGCAGGTCGGCCAGACTACGAACCGGGTAGCCGAACGCCTCCGCGCCGACGACGGCCTCGGCCCCCGGCGCAAGTCCCTCCACGTCGATGCCGAAGACCTGCGCCGAGGCCACCCCCGCGCGAATCCGGAAGCGCGGCTCCGTCGCGTCGTCCGTGGCCAGGAGCACGAGCAACCGCCCGTCCTGCGGCTCGGCGTACTGTTCCGCACCGAACGTGACGGCGAAGGTCAGACCGGCGTCCTGCCCGTATGCGACGCCTGCCCACAGGAGCGCAAAGGCTCCGATCCAGAGATTTCTAAAAAGATGCATGGGGGATTCCTCGGGTGAATGAAGGAGTAACCGTAAGCTCGCGGAGGGCCGGCGTGAGCCGTATTTCGTCGTGCGTATGGCGGTCTCAGGTACGAGGGGCGGGTCGCGGAAGCCGTGAAACGCCTCACTTCCGCGCCGGGACCTGCCGCACGCCGTCCGGCTCGGGGCGCACGTCCACGTATCGCTCGGCGCGATGCCCGCCCGCGTCGACCGACACCGTGTACGTCCCGAGGGGGACGAGCTGCCGAAACGCCCACTCGCTCAGCGTGCGGCCCTCGCGCGGGAGCGGCTCGGCGGCCGTGGCGTCGGACTTCAGGTCCCACACCACGCGATGCAGCCCCGCCGACCCCGGCCCGGTGAGCGTGCGCACCACCGCGCCCCGGCTGTCCCGGATCGTCACGCGCGCTTCCTCCGGCGCGTCGTCGCGGAGATAATACGTGATCGTCGTGCCGTAGGGCGGGTTTTCCGCCCGGAAAAACGAGTCGCCGTTGAGTTCCTCGATGGTGTTCCCGTACGTGACGCGGACATGGAAGCGCGTGGCCGGTTCGACGGCAAAGAGGTGGAGGGGCTCGGCGAGCGTATCCTCGGTGAGTTCGGCGAACGGCCCGATGTCCGTCACCCAGATCGCCCGCCCGAAGGTCCCGGCGACGAGGTCGCGGTCGCGCGGCTGAAGGGCGAGCGTGCGCACGCCCGCCGTCGGCAGGTTGTTCTGAAAAGGCGTCCATCGCCCGCCCCGGTCGATGCTCACGAAGACGCCGAACTCGGTCCCGGCATAGAGCACGTCCGGGTTGGCCGGGTCCTCGCGGATGACGTACGACGAGCCGCGCGCGGGCAGGTTGTTCGTGATCCCGGTCCACGTCCGCCCGCCGTCGGTGGTGGCGTAAAGGTACGGGCGGAGGTCGTCCCGCGCGTGGCAGTCGAGCGCGACGTATGCCGTCTCCGCGTCGAAGTGCGACGGTTCGATCTCGGCGACCACACAGTGTTCCGGCGCCTCGGCGGGCAGGTTCCCGTCGAGGCGCGTCCAGTGCTTGCCGCCGTCGCGGGTGCGCCAGATCGGCCCGTCATCCGCCCCCGTCCACAGCATCCGCGCATCGAAAGGAGACTCGGCCACGGAGAAAATCGTCCCGTAACTGTGATAGCCATCCTCGATGCCCTTGAACACGCGGTCCTGTTGCCACGTCAGATCGGGGCTGATCGCGTCCCAGTCGCCCGTCCGCGCATTGATTCGGAAGAGGTAATTGCTGCCGAGGTAGAGCGCGTCGGGGTCGTGCATGGACTGAACGAACGCGGGCGTCCAGTTCCACCGGACGGGGTGTGTGAGGCCCTTTGCTCGGAAAGCCTCGGGGTCGCGGGGCTGAAGCTCGGTTCGGGCCCACGTGCGGAGGTCGAGCCTCGAAGTGTTGCCGAACTGTTGCACCATGTAGAGGACGTTCGGATCGCGGGGGTCGGTGGCGCTGGCCATGCCGTCGCCGTTGAAGCGGAGCTTGATCCAGTCGGCCGGCGTGATCCCTTCCTCGTCGTACGTCCGGTGCGGGCCGAGCCAGTGGCCGGTATCCTGCATGCCTCCGATGACGTGGTACGGGTCCTGACCGTCGACCGAGACCTCATAAAACTGTCCGATGGGCAACGTCGTCTGGAGCCACGTCCGTCCCCGGTCGAAGGTGATGCTCACCCCGCCGTCGCCCGAGACGGCGATGTGGGCCGGATCGTTCGGATCGATCCACATCGAGTGGAGGTCGTTGTGCACGTGGCGCATATTGACCTTTTCGAAGGTGCGCCCGCCGTCGGTGGAGCGGTTGAGTTCGAAGACGGGCATCCACACCGTCTCGTCGTCCGAGGGGTCGACGTAGATGCGCTGGTAATAATAGTTCGTCATGCGGGGGTTGACGCGCCGCCACGAGGCCCCGCCGTCGTCGGAGCGGAAGATGCCGCCCTGATCGCTCGTGCGCCCGCCGCGGGCCGGCTCGCCGGTGAGGATGGCGGCATAGACGATCTGCGGGTTGTTCCGCGCCACGGCGAGGTGGATCTTGCCCATATCGTCGGTGGGCAGTCCGGCCGTGAGGCGCGTCCACGTCGCGCCGCCGTCGGTGGTCTTGAAGAGGCCGCTTTCCGGCCCGGCTTCGTCCATGTCGCCGCCGCCGAAGCGCCACCGCTGCCACATCGCGGCATAGAGCACGTCGGGGTTCTTCGGATCGCGCTGGAGGTCGCCGCAGCCGGTGGTGTCGTTCACGTAGAGCACCTTCGTCCACGATGCGCCGCCGTCGGTGGTTTTGAAGATGCCGCGCTGCTCGTTTTTTCCCCAGAGATGCCCGAGCGCGCACACCCATACCACGCCGGGGTCGTCGGGATGGATGACGATCTCCGGGATGAGGAACGTGTCGTCGAGGCCGAGGTGGGTCCACGTCGCGCCGCCGTCGTCGGAGCGATAGACGCCGTTGCCCCAGGCGTTGGCGCGCGTGTTCGCGGGCTCGCCCGTGCCCAGCCATACGACGTCCGGATCCGAGGGTGCGACGGCCACCGCGCCCGTGGAGGCGACCGGCTGATGCTCGAAGATCGGTTCGAACGTGGCGCCGTGGTTCGTCGTCTTCCACAGCCCGCCGCCCGCCGTCGTCACGTACAGCGTCTTCGGGTCGCTCTCGACGCCGACCACCTGCCATGCCCGCCCGGCGGGCATCGAGGGACCGAGCAGCCGCCAGCGCCACTCCGTGAGCATCGAGGCATCGAACACCGGCGCGCCGGCCGTCTGCGCCGGCGCTTCTCCCGGAGCCGCCGCAAACGCCAGAAGCGCCAGCGCCGGAAGCAAAAAGCTAAATCCTTTTTTCATCACACCCGTCGATTGGAAAGAATAAAACGCGACATCGCTCCCTCCGGAGCGCGCTCAATATAGCCGGAGGATCCGGGGAATGGAAGATGCGCCCCCCGCCTTCGAAGAAAAGGAGGCTTGCCCCGAAGGCGAACCTGACTTTCCCGACCTTCCGGGATCCCATCGAGCAGAACCGGGCCACCCCTCAGGCCGAACATGGGAACCCTCAGGAAGACCTTCGTGCTTCTCGGGCTGATTCTTCTGCTCGGCGCGTTCCATGTTCTCTCCTCATTGTTCGATTTCGACCTCGGGCTCGGCTCCTTCATGGCCGCGCTGCCGTGGATCGTGGTCGGGTGGTTTTTCCGGCGCTTCGTCGGAGGGTGTGGAAGCGGGGGCGGCCACGCGGCTCGTGGGGGCTGTCGTGGGCGGCGCCTCCGGATCTGAGCGACGCTTCCGCGCGGGCCATACTTTGCGACGACCGATGAGGTACACGGCCACGAGCACGTCGAACGAGACGCAGAACATCGGGTAGAACAGCGGCACGAAAGGCGTGGCGGCGCCGTGAAGGGCGACGTCCCAGCCCACGTGCGCCAGCCATCCGGCGGCGAGCCACCACGCCGAGCGCGTCGCGCCGAGGAAGGCGACGAGCCCGAACGCCGCCACCCCCGCCGCCTCGACGCCGATCCACGCGCCCGCTCCGCCCCGAAGCGCAAAGATGAGGTAGATCGCCGCTGCCCCCACGAGCGCCACGGCATACAGCCGCCGCTCCTTCGCAGGCGACATCCGCCGGGACACCCGGACGGTGGCGAGCGCAAGCGCCGCGCCCAGGGTGAGGTCGATGAGAATAAATTCCGGTGGTCTCATATCAAGGGCAAGGCTTCGAAAAGGCCGCGACGTCTGCGCGAGGGCTTCGCAGGCGCGCCTTCAGGAAAATAGGCGTCCTCCTTCAAAGAAATCCATACGGGGCGTCGCCGGACTTCGAGACGGACGTCCGGCCTCGAGCGCCGAACCTTCGGAAAGCGCCCGCGTGCAACTTTTCGACGACCCGAACGCAAAGCCCAGACATACGGCGCGTCCACGGCTCCACTCGACTCCGGTCCCGCTCCATGAAAAACGTATACAAGCTCGGCGCTTTTGCCCGAATCGGCATCTTCGTCCACTGGACGACGCTCGCCATGTTCGCCGGGCTGTTTTTGTATTACCTGTGGCTTGGCGCTTCGCTCGGGGGCGCGCTCGCGGGCGTCATGCTCATCGCCTTCATCTTCGGGTGCGTCATCCTTCACGAGCTCGGCCACGCGCTCACGGCTCGCCGCTTCGGCATCGCCACGCTCGACATTACGATGTATCCCATCGGCGGCATTGCCCGTCTCGAACGGATGCCCCGCGAGCCGCGACAGGAGTTCTGGATCGCCGTCGCCGGGCCGGCGGTCAACCTCGGCATCGCCGCCGTGCTCTGCGCGCTCAACCTGGTCACCGGCCGCTCACTCGCCATCGACACGCTCCTGCCGCCGCACACGACGGTCCCGGGCATGCTCATGTGGGTGAACCTCCTCCTCGCCGGGTTCAACCTCCTCCCCGCTTTCCCCATGGACGGCGGCCGCGTCCTGCGCGCATGGCTCGCCTCGAAGATGCCGTACGCCCGCGCCACCCGCATCGCCGCGTGGACCGGCCAGGGCATGGCCGTGCTCTTCGGGTTCCTCGCCGTCCTCGGCTTCAACCCCGTGCTCCTTTTCATTGCCCTCTTCGTCTTCTTCGGCGCGCGTGAGGAAGCCCGCGTCGTGGCCGAAGCGGAACGCGCCGCCCGAAGCGCACCGTTCGAGGCTCCCTATAATGCCGCGTGAGCCCGGAACGTCGGCGCCTTCCGCACCTTCGTAGCCTGCTCGAAGGCGAACGCGAGCTTGAGGAGCACCGGCTCGCTGTAGGCGCTCGCGAAGAACGAGATCCCCACGGGAAGCCCGAAGAGGAAGCCCGCCGGAACGGTGACGTTCGGATACCCCGCCACCGCCGCCGGGGACGAACTGCCGCCGACGAAGTGATCGCCGTTGATGAGGTCGATGGGCCATGCCGCCCCGCCCGTGGGCGCGACGAGCGCGTCGAGGTTGTGTTTCTTCAGCGTGGCGTCGATGCCTTCCTCGCGCGTGAGGCGACGGCTCCGGGCAAGGGCGTCGAGGTACTTTTGCTCGGTGAGCGGCCCCTTCTCCTGTGCCGCGAGGAAGATTTCCTGCCCGAAATACGGCATCTCCTCATCGGCGTGGGCTTCATTGAAAGCGATCAGGTCGGCGAGCGAGCGCGGCCCCACCTCCGGCGCGAGCCCGGCGAGATAGGCGTTGAGATCGGCCTTGAACTCGTACAAAAGCACCTCGTACTCATCCCCGCCATACTTCCCCTTCGTCTCGATGTTCGCCTCGTCGATGACCTCGGCTCCGGCGTCGCGCATGGCCGCAAGGGCCTCTTCCATGATCGCGTCGACGCGGTCGTGGAAGCCGAAGAAGTTGCGCACGATGCCGATGCGGGCGCCCTTGAGCCCGGCGGGGTCGAGGAACGGCGTGTAGTCGGCGAAGGCGCGGCCCCGGCCGGCTTCGGTGGCGGCGTCGCGGGGATCGACGCCGGTGAGCGCTCCGAGGAGGATCGCCGCGTCGGTGACGGTGCGCGCCATCGGCCCGGCGGTGTCCTGGCTGTGCGAGATCGGGATGATGCCCGAACGCCCGACGAGCCCCACCGTGGGCTTGACGCCGACCACGCCGCACGCCGACGACGGGCACACGACCGATCCGTCCGTCTCCGTCCCGATGGCCACCGCGCACAGGTTCGCCGACACCGCCGCGCCGGAGCCCGAGCTCGAGCCGCAGGGGTTCCGGTTGAGCGCATACGGGTTGCGCGTCTGCCCCCCGCGCCCGCTCCACCCGCTCGACGACCGGGTCGAGCGGAAGTTCGCCCACTCACTCAGGTTGGCCTTCGCGAGGAGGATCGCCCCGGCTTCCCGAAGCTTTTGCGCGACGTACGAATCGCGCGGCGCGATGGAGGCGGCGAGGGCGAGCGAGCCCGCCGTGGTGTGCATCCGGTCCGCCGTGTCGATGTTGTCCTTGATCACGACGGGGATGCCGTGGAGCGGCCCGCGGACCCTGCCGTCCCGGCGCTCCCGATCGCGCGCATCGGCGATCTCGAGCGCGTCCGGGTTCCCCTCGATGATGGCGTTCACCCCCGGCCCGCCCTTATCGACGGCCTCGATGCGCGCGAGGTATTTCTCCACGAGCGATCGCGCGGTGTACGCCCCCGACGCCATGCCTGCCTGAAGGTCGGCGAGGGTCATCTCTTCGAGTTCGAATGGAGGAACGGCGGATTCGCCGCCCTGCTCGTCCTTCGCGGCAGGCACACAGCCCGGCAGTCCCGTGAGCGCCGCCGCGCCGCCGAGGGCGCCGAATTGCAGGAAGTCGCGTCGTTTCATGGTCGGGTGAGGTTTGGATTGCGAGGGTCATGGAACGCGGCTCGCGCCATGGAGCTCACGGCGTTCGCCGTCATTTCATGAAAAAACGAAACGTCAGCCCGAGCGCAGCCCGAGGGGCGGGTTCGAGGGACCTGTGCGTCACGCAGGGCCTTATTGCCCGAGGATCGCGTCGGCCTCGGCTTCGGTCCCGGCGAGGCGACCGGTGGTGACTTCGAGCACGATGCGGTCGGCGTCGTACATCACGTCGAGCGCCTCGCGGATGGCGCGCACGTCCACCATGATGTTCCGCCCGCGTTCGGGGAGGTAAATGTAATCGCGCGAGAGCCCCTCGATATTCCGGTCGAAGTTCAGCCCGACGAGTTTCAGTTCGGGCGTGACGGCGGGGGAGCCGGAGTTGCCGCCGATGGTGTCGGCGGTGGAGACGAAGTTGAGCGGGGTCGAGCGACGGAACGTGTCCGGCGGGTTGAGCCACCGTTCGGGCAGCCGCCAGTCGGAATCCGGCCCGAACGAATGATACCGGTCGTACATGCCGTAGAAGGTGGTATAGGCCGGGGCGAGGGTTCCGTTGTACGCGTAGCCTTTCACGATGCCGTCGGTGAGGCGCGGCGAGAAGGTGGCGTCGGGCGGGACGGACGTTCCGTACACCGCGAAGCGTGCGCGTCCGAGGGCGGCGGCGAGGGTCCCTTCCCGCGCCGTGAGACCGGCGAAGGCGCTCCGGAAGTCCTCGTACCGGGGCATGAAGGCGGCGGCGAGGCGCAGGGCGGGGTCGTCCGTCGCGAGCGTGCCCGCTTCGAGCGCCTGCCGCGTCCGTTCCGCCGAGGCAAGCGCCGAGCCTTCGAGGAGCGCTTCCGAAGCTTCTTCCGGCGTGCGCCCGCCGAGCGCCTCCCGCACGATGGGGTCGTCCGGGCCGAAGTACGTCGCAAACTCGCGCAGACGGGCGGCGAGGACGCGCCGTTCGAGGTCCGCCGGGAAGTCGCGGACGCCGAGGAGCGCCTTCCGAAGCTCGGCCGCGGCCTCGTCCGAAGCGCCCGCCGCCTTCTGTTTCAGATAGCGATGCGCGGCGACGGCGCGGCGGAGCACAGCCGACGAGAAGCGCGGATTTTCGAGGAGCCGGAACGCCCCGTACTCCGGCCCCATCGCGCGCTTTTCGGCCTGAATCTCGGCGATGCGGTCGAAGAGGCCCGCATACTCGGCGCGGAGGTTCGGATCGGCTTCGAGGGCCTCGCGGAACTGCCGCTCGGCGTCGGCGCGGCGGGCGAGGATGACCGGATCGTGGAGGGCGTCGTTCCGCCCGCTGTATGCTTTCCGGGAATTCGAGATCCCAAAGATGAGGTTCCGGATGCCCATCGCCTCGCCCTCTTCGGGATGCTCGGCGTAGTAATCGCGGAAGGCGGCGAGGCGGTCGTCGAGGAAGCGGAGCGTGTGCGGCACGAGCACGTCGCGGAAGAACTCGAGCTGTGCGACGGTCGCCTGCCGGCTCGTCGAGCCGGGATTGCCGATGACGAAGATGAGGTCGCCCTCTTCGACGCCTTCTTCGCTCCATCCGAAATAGTGCTCCGTCGGGAGGGGCTTGCCGTCTTCGCCATAGACGCGGAGAAACGCGAAGTCGACGGCATATCTCGGGTACGTGAAGTTGTCCCACTCGCCGCCGAAGAAGCCTGCCTGAAGTTCGGCGGCAGCGACGAGGCGCACGTCGCGGAAGCGGTGGAAGACGTAGGCCGAATACCGCCCGCCCTGATACAGCGAGATGACCTGCACCTCGATGTCCTCACCACCGTGGGCATTGTGGAGGCGCTCGGTGATGGCCGAGAAGGCTTCGTCGCGGGCGGCGGCCCGTTCGGCGTCGGTCTGCGCGCCTTCGAGCGCGGCGTACACCTCCTCCGTCACGTCCTCGATGGCGATGAGTTGATCGGCATAATAGCCGGGGATGGGCCGCTCTTCGGCGAGCGAGGTCGCATAAAAGCCGTCGTCGAGAAGGCGCTCGCCGGGACGGCTGACCTGCGAGACGCGGCTCCGCACACAGTGGTGGTTCGTCACGACGAGGCCATTCGGCGAGACGAAAGCCGCCGAGCATCCGATGATGCGCAGGGCGCTCAGCCGCGCGCGGTCGAACCACGCCTCGTCCGGGTGAAAGTCGTACGTCTCGGCAAGGTATTCGACGGGGGGATACTCGAAGGTCCACATCTTACCGTTGTCGTACCGGCCCGCCTTCACGTCTTCCGACGGCAGCGCGGGTTGCGCCAGGGCCGGGAGCGTGCCGAGAAGAGCCGAGAGCGCGAACAGGAACGGGCGAGCGCGTCGAAGAAGCATCATGGGAACACCGTTTAGAGCGACGAGACCGGGAGGGGCGAACGGCTAAAGGTAGGGCGAGGAGGAAAGCGATGCAAAGCGAGAAACCGGCGGCAAGGCCCCCCGTGAGGGATTCACAGGAGAAAGACGTTCGTGTCCTTGAAGAGGGACCGGAGTTCCGGCGGGATGCCGAGAAACTCGTCCGCGAAGCCGTCGAGTTCGTCTTTCGTCGCGGCGGAGAGACAGCCGCCCATCTCGTCCATGGCCTCCATGCCGATCAGGCACGGCAGGTGGGAGAGCATCAGCCGATCGCCCACACAGAGCCCCGCGATCTGATATTCGGTCAACTCGGCCGCCGGCGTCTCCTTCACCACGCAGTGCGCAAGCCAGTGCTCCACGTCGGGCGGCATCCCGGCGAGTCTCCGCACGCGGCCCTCAAAGTCGACCCGACTCGCAAAATAGGCGTCGATGTTCCGGAGCGACTCCTCAGAGAAGCGTTTCCACAACGCATCATAACAGCCGACGCACATCGCGTATTCGAAGATCACCTCGGTCGCATCGTATTCGGGCACGCGCCGGACGGCTTTCTCGATGAGATAGGGCGCCCCGTCGCGGTACAGGGATCGCGCGCACCGGATGCACCGCTCGAACGGCCGCCCCGTCTCCGACGAGAAGAAGCGTTCGGGCATCGCGAGGGTGCGGACAGGTTCAGACATCATGCTTCGAAAACCGGGGATTCATGAGGGCAGCGGAGGCTTCCCGGCTCACGTCGGGACGCTTTCCGTCGTCGCGCCGAGGCGGTCAAGGAGGTCGCGATACCAGGCTGCCGCCTCGGCGGCGCGCCCCGGGAAAGCGTTCGTGCCCCAGAGGAGCGTGAGGGTGCGCCGCGTGCCCGCGTGCGTCTTCGTCCGCTGCGCGTCCTTGACGGCGTTCGCGCACGGCCCCCCGGCGTCATGGAGGCAAAGCAGCCCCTCGACGCGGATCTCCTGACCTGCCGCGTTGAACACGTACCGCGCGCCCTCCCCCGCGATCCCCACCCGAAACGGCGGCGCGGCCCGGTCGAGGTCGACGACGCTGACGGGCAGGCCGCTGTGGAGCGAGACCGCGTTGCAGGCATCCACCGCCGCGTTGATGCCGGCGAGGCGGCCCTCACCGGCGGCGCGGACGAGGTATTCCGACGCCGGTTTGCCGCGCCCCGTGGGTTGGTACCCGCCGTGCCGGAGGAGGTCGCGTACGGCCTTTCGGAGCTCCTCGCTCCGGGTCATGGGCGCCTCGGCGTCGAGCGAGAGCAGGTCGGTAAGCCACGGCGGCGACGGCATCTCGCCGAGCGGCTTCGGGAAAACGGTGGTGAAGGCGACCAACTCGAGCGAAGGATGCGGATCGACGGTGAGGATCATCGGCGCGAAGGAAGGGGTGCGGAACGGACGGGGGAAAACTACGGCCCGCGCGCGTGCTTCACAACGGCCGCGCCTTTATCCGAGCGGCTCCATCTCCCACGCGGCAACGCCAGGCGCCCGTGCAGGGACGCGCTCCGGGTGCAGGGCGGCGGCGAGGAGCTCGGCGGCGCGGTACAGTCGCGGGCCGGGGCGGTTGAAATAGGCGTTGCCGTCGAAGAGGAAGACGCGCCCGTTCCGGACGGCGCGAAGCGAGGCCCATCCCGGCTTCGAGGTGAGGAGGGGAAGGTCGCGGCGCGTCCGTTCGAGCGGAAAGCCGCACGGCATGACGGCGATCACGTCGGGGTCGGCGGCGCGGAGGTCGTCCCAGGCCACATATCGGGAGGGCGCTCCGGCGTCGGCAAGCACGGCCCGTCCGCCCGCCCGTTCGGCCACGTCCGGCGCCCAGTGTCCCGCCGTCATCAGGGGCTCCAACCACTCGATGCACGCCACCGTCGGGAACGCCGCGGGATCGGCGCTTCGGGGAATCTCGAGACGTTCGCGGAGCGTCCGGAGACGGCGTTCCCCTTCGGCCACGACGCGCATCGCCGCCCCGGTCCGTCCGATGACGCGTCCCAGCCGGAGGGCCGTATTCAGCACTTCCTTGAGCGTCACCGGCTCCATCGAGAAGATGCGGGGGCGTCCGTCCGTCCACGCGGCGAGGGCCGCTTCGAGTTGCGACGCCTCGACGGCGCACACGGCGCACTGCGCCTGCGTGAGCACGAGGTCCGGGCGAAGCGCGCGGAGCCGGTCGAGATCCACCTCATACAGGCTCAAGCCTTCGAGGAGCCGCCCCCGCACCGCCGCGTCGATCTCCGACGAACCGGCGTGCCCGGCGTCGAAAGCCACACGTGTGACGGCCGGAAGAGCGCGGATCGACGGAGGGAAATCGCATGCATGCGAGCGCCCGACGAGGGCTTCGGAAGCATCGAAGGCACAGACCCACTCGGTCGCAGCCGGGAGAAGAGAGACGATGCGCATACGTCGGTAAGGCAGCGGAAGGAAACGGCCGAAGGTACGGCAGCCCGCGCGCGCACCGGCGGGGGGACCGCACTTTTCCGCATTACTTCACCAGCATCATCGCACGGGAACGGGAGAAAGCGCCCGCGTCGAGGCGATAGAAATACACGCCCGAGGGCATAGCGGCTCCGGCGGCGTCGCGTCCGTCCCACGCCACCCGGTGCGCGCCCGCGGCTCGCGAGCCTGTCGCCAGCGTGCGCACCCGGCGACCGAGCACGTCGTACACGGCCAGCGTCACGTCCGCGCGTTCGCCGAGGCGAAACGGGATCGTCGTCGTCGGATTGAACGGGTCGGGATAATTCTCTCCGAGCGCAAAGCCCGAAGGCGTCTCCGGCCCGGCGAGCGGCTTCGGCCCGAGGGTCGCGCCCGTGCGCAGCGCAGCCGCCCGCGTCCACAGGCGCGTCTCCGCCGAGGCAAAAGCGGCCTCGAAGGTCGAAACCCACGCGTCCGTCCCCTCCGCGCCCCCGGCTTCGGCGCGCTCGCCCCTTTTCAGCGAGGCTTTGGTGAACACGAAGCGGTCGGATTGCGTCCCCAGCGGAAAATTGCCCGAGAGCCCCTCGAAAGTATAGTCGCCCGCCGGCGCGGTGATGGGCACCTTCTGGGTGTCTCTCATCTCCACCATCTCGCCGGCGGCGAGGGTCCGCTTGACCGGGCCGAGCGTGAGGCTGACCCCGTTCGGCCCGGAGATGTGCAGCCAGATGTCCAGGTCCTGCGTCTCCGAAGTGTGGTTCGTCACGGTCATCTCATAATCGAACTCCCCTCCCGTGGCTGCGATCTCGACCGGCCACTCCGACGGCGTCACCTGCACACGCACCCCTTCTTCGACCAGGCGCACCCGTTGATCGACGGGCGCGTCGTTGAGGATTTGCACGATGCCCGAGGGCCACCGGATTTCGAGTTCGTCGATGGTCGTATTCTCACCGAGGCCGAAATAGGCCGCCACGTCGTCACCTCCGCCGAGGCTGCTCCCGCCGACCACTTCCACCTTCTGCTCGACGAAATCCGGTGTGCGCAGGCGCAACTGCGCGCCGATGCCGTCGCGGTTGCCGGCCACTCCCACGAGGTCGACGATGAGCCAGTGGTACCCGCTCTCGTTCATGTTCTCATAGAGATGCGCCTCTCCTCCGTAGTTGACCAGGAAGAGGTCCGGGTCGCCATCTCCATCGTAATCGGCATAGACGCTCGATCGACCGATGTTGGGATCATTCACCCCGCTGATGTCCGAGTAATTGGTAAACGTGCCGTCGCCGTTGTTGCGCCAGAGTTGGTTCGGCTGCGGGTTTTCTTCGATGGGATCATTCAGCGTGCCGGCCGCCACGAAGAGATCCACCCAGCCGTCGAGGTTGATGTCGAAGAAGTTCGCGCCCCAGGTCTGCCAGTGATGGCCGGTCTCGTCCACGGCATAGTCATACAGACCGGACTCGACGGTAGCTTTGACGAGCGCGCCGCCGGTATTTTTCAGCAGCACCGACGCGCCGTTGTTCGTAAAGTAATAATCAATCCAACCGTCGCGGTTATAGTCTCCGCGGGCCAGTCCCATCCCGTTTTCGCACTGTCCCGCGCCCACCTCGACGCTGACCTCCGTGAAGATCCACCGTTCCCCGTCGATCCCTCCGTCGTTTCGGTAGAATTTGTTCGGGAGGGAGCCATGCAAACAATCGTTGACGACGAAGATGTCGAGGTCGTCATCCTCGTCGAAGTCCGTCCACCCGCCGATGAAACCGAAGCCGTCGAGGTTGTTCAGGCCGAGCAGGTACGAGACGTTCGTAAAGGTTTCGTCGCCGTTGTTCCGGAAGAGAAAGTCGTGATGATCGAGTTCCCGGTCGAGCAGGTGTTTATGGTGAGCGATGTAGAGATCGAGCCATCCGTCGCCGTCATAATCGCCCCAGGAGGCGGTGGTGCCGCGCTGTTCGAGCACGTTGGTAAAAGCCGTGGCGGAAATGTCGGTAAAGCCCGCGCCGCCGTCGTTACGGAGGAGCACGTCATTGTCGGCGTTGGCCAGATAGATATCGGGCCAACCGTCGTTGTTGAAGTCGGCAATGGCCACGCCGGCGCCGTCATGTGCGGCATCCTCGGCTCCGTACTCGGCGGCCACGTCGGTGAAGGTTCCGTCGCCGTTGTTCCGGAAGAGATGGTTCGGGCCGACCCGCTCCGTCATGTACAGGTCAAGGTCCCCGTCGTAGTCAAAGTCGAACCATGCGGCGCCGGTGCCGAACTGGTCGTCGTCGATCACCTGGGCGCCGGAATGCGTCACGTTGACTCCGGCGGCGGTCTGGTCCACGAAAAGCGTTTGCGCCATCCCCGAAGACGGCGGAAAGAGCAAGACCAACGTGAGCGCCGCGGTGCATTTTCGAACAATCAAGGCTGCACCTCCCGTTTCAGAGAAAGAGATCTATAGCCCCCGCGATGCAACAGGCCAAACTATACAATCCTCACTCCCCTCCCTGGTGTTCCTATGCATCCCTGAGGGCCTTTCTATTTACTGCATATCTAACTAAGCCCCGTTAAAACTAGGTATTGCGCTTTCCATATTCCAGTTTGAATTAATTTTTTCATCGCTTACCCGGCGGATCGCTTTTTCCATCATCCTTCGCGCCTCCTGCGTTTTTTCTAGCTGCGCCGGAGGCACACGCCCCGCGAAACAATCCTCGTGGGCGATGGAAACGCACATCTTCCCCTTTTTCGCGTTATGTATAGATATGCGCTCCTTCGTTTTCTTGATTTTCTCCCCGGAATTCACTACTTATGAATCCTGTGGATGGAAGTATTCGAGCATCCATAGTTTCCCCGGAGGAAGGTCCGAGCCTTTCTGTTTGACGCGATTTTTCGAACCGTCGCCACGCCTCCGGGAACCCTATTCTTTTATTTTCAGCATACAATCGCTGCGATCGGGCTAAAGCCACCCAAAGCCTCTATCAACCTACGCATCATGAACCAATCTTCATCGAGCGCGCGCGCGCGCACGTATCTTCCCTTTCTGTTTGCCCTCGTCCTGGCAATCCCTTTTGCAAAGCCGAACGCAGCACGCGCGCAACAGGTGAATGACATCGCCATCGAAACCCGCTTTCAGGGAGACTTCGGAAGCGCGTTTGCCCGGGGACGCGCGCTCATCGCCGCCGACTTCGACCTCGACGGGCAAATTGATTTATACGTGGGCAACCCGGGAGACTCGTCTTACATTCTGCGCGGGGTCTCGCGCAACGGCCGCACGCGGTTCCTGATGACGCAGATCTTGCTCAAGGACGCCATCGCCTGGGGCGGCTCTGCCGCCGACTATGACAACGACGGGGACTATGACCTGTACGTCAGTTGCGGCGCCAACGAAGGAGAGTGTTTCGACTATCTCTTCAAGAACATGCTCATGGAAGAGGGGCGGCTCCGGTTCGAGGACGTGACGGCGGAGGCCGGCATCAGCGGGCCCGTCCCCCCCGGCGCGACGGACCCCATCCCCGTGGCCAGCGCCAACGGCTCCTGGGGCGACTATGACCGGGACGGCGACGTGGACCTCTTCGTCAGCGTCAACATCTGGAAAGGCAGTTTCATGGACGGCCCCCTCATGAGCGACAAGTTTCTGGAAAAGGGTCGCCCGCTCGCCGGCGCCGAGGACATCCTCGGGCGCAACGTGCTCTGGCGCAACAACGGAGACGGCACCTTCACCGACGTCACCGACGAGCTCGGCCTCGGCGCCACGCTGCGCCCGACCCGGCACTCCACCTTCATGGACATCGACAATGACGGCGACCTCGACATCTACGAGAACAACAACGCGGACATGAACGTGATCTGGCGCAACCTGCTCGTGGAAAACGGCGCCCCTGCGTTCGAGGATGTCACGGCGCTGATGTCTCCGCCGGGAGAAGACATGGGATACCCCTTCGGCTCGTTCACCATGTGCTCCGTCGACTTCAACAACGACGGCTGGGAAGACATCCTCGCCTTTACCTCCAACGACTTTGAGGTCTCGTCCGGCTCCCCCTATGGCCCCGGGCATGCCCTCTTCATCAACCTGGAAGGAACCGGGTTCATGAACCTCGCGGATCAGGCCGAAATCAACAACCCCTTCATTCCCGACCTCGGCGTGATGGGCAGCCAGGTGGGCGACCTCAACGGCGACGGCACCCCGGATATTTACGTCGGAAACGGCGGCCCCTCCGGCGGCCAGTTCGACCAGCTTTATCTCAGCGACACCCAGCCCGGCATGATGCCGCATTACGTCAACCGCTCGGACCTGATCGACTTCCCCGCGCCGATCAATGAGCGTTCGTCGGCCAACTATCCTCCTTATCCCTATCGGACGCACGGCACCGCTTTCATCGACATCGACGGGGACGGCACGCTCGAGGTCGTCGTCAACCACGGCGGCCCCGCCGAACTCCCTGCGGAAATGATGCAGGAGCCGAACCGGCTGTTCAAATTCACATGGGATGCCCCGATCAACTACTTCCGCATTCGTCCGGTCGGCGACGGCGTTCACGTGAGCAAAGATGCCGTGGGCGCACGCGTCAAGGTGACCGTCCACAGCCAGACGGAGACGTGGTCGCTGTATCAGACCCTCTTCGCCGGTCATTGCTTTTCGGCGCAAAACGGATTCGCCCTGCATTTCCTGATCGGACCCGCCACGTCCGTCGATGAGGTAGAGATTACGTGGCCGGACGGCACGCAGAGCGTCATCACGGAAGGGCTGAGCATCAATTCCGACATGGTGGTCGAGTATACCGGCGCGGGTCAGCAGCCGCGCCTGATGACGGCCTCTGAAGCGCGTCCCTCGCACCTGAAGCCGGCCGATCCGGTCGCCGAAGTAGCCCTGGATGCCGCCGTCGAGTCGCGCCTGCCCAAAGAGGTTACGCTCTCCGAAGTGTATCCGAACCCCTTCAACCCCCGCGCCCGGTTCACGCTTTCCGTCAACGAAACGCAGCCGGTGCGCATCGAGATGTACGACCTGCTCGGGCGACGCGTGGCGCTCCTCCACGACGGCGCGCTCGCCGCCGGTGAGACGCATCGCTTCGCCCTCGAGGGCGCAAACCTGCCCAGCGGCGTCTACCTCGTTCGCGCCACGGGACGCACCTTCTCCGCCTCCCGCCGCGTGACGCTCCTCAAATAGGCACGCGCCCGGGCAAAGGAGACGAAAGATCGGTTCCTCCCTTCCTCCAAACCAGCCTTGATATTTTTCCCGGAACGATTTTTTTCTTCCCGCACTTGAAGATATATGCACGGGCCCCAACCTACTGCGGCCCGGCCTCGCCGTGATCCCTTCGTATGGATTGCATACCTCCAGGTCATCGCGCGCTCCGGAAGCGCACGGCCAACCTCTTCGCTTGCATCAAGCCTGTAATTTATTTCTCCGGCTCATCTGCCGATAAATGGTAACCTGTGGCCTTCACAAAGAACCTATCTATTGCCATGAGAGAGACGCCCCTTCCCGAGATGATCGTGCCTGAGACGACCGAAAAAAATTTTACGCCGGATCGGAAGCGCTTCCAGGAAATGATTCACCCCCTCACATCAGCTCTCGTCCTTGACGAAGAAGGCAACATCTGCCACATCACCCCGGCGGCCCGGCGGCTGCTCGAATACAAAGCCCGGCAGTCCGTGAAATCCAGCTTCTTCGCCCACATTCACAGCAGCAACCTCTACCAGGTGATGCGCGACGTCGCGGACATGGTGTGCTACGGCAAAGCCAGAGCTTCGTGGCTGATCCGCCTGCGCACCGGCAAGAACCGCTGGCGGTGGTACAAGGCCACGGCCCAGAACCTGTTGAAGGCTCCCGCCGGCGCCATCACCATCCACCTCCGCGACCTCCGGTAAACCGGCTTCCGACGGAAGCCCTGCGCCGCCACGCCCTCCGGCAGCGGATGAAAAGGACGAGCACGGGAGATCCCCTGTGCTCGTCGGATCAGACCCCGAGCAGCAGATCGCTGTACGAGTGGGCGACGAGATCCCGGGGCGCGATGCGAAAGCGCCGGAGAAACGCCTCGCACTGCGCCTGAAGCGCCGACGCGCCGAGGCTTCCGTCCTCGTCGATGGCCTCGATCTCGACGAAGGCGCCCAGTTCCGCAACCCGGTCGAGATGAATCTTTACGTTGTCGACGAAATAGATCTCCCGCCGTTTATCGACGACGACCAGGACGCCGAGCGCCGCCGTCAGAAGTGCCTTGAGCGCCGGATCCGGCTCCATGCGATAGAGCCACACGTCGGAGCGCTTCGGGCCGGACTGGTCGGCGCGGTGGTAGAAGATGAGCGCGTTCTCGATGTTGCCTTCCCGGAGCTTCATCCGCCCCTTCGGCACGGCAAAATACGTATCGACCTGATGGTCCTCCCCGGCGAAGCGCGCGCCTTCCGAACGAAGGACCTCGCGGATCGGCGCATGATCGGCGCACCGCGCCTTGATCTCGACGTTGACGATCGCCATTATCGTTTGAGCCGACTCAGTTCCTCGCGGATGACGGCGCGGACGAAGTCGGTGTTTCGCCAGTAACTCATGCGCCGCCCGTTGACGAAGATCGAGGGCGTGGAGGGCACGCTGATGTTCATGCCCGCCTCCACGTCGCGCTTCACCCGTTCGAGCGAGGCGTCGCCGTCGAGGCATTGCGCGAAGGCGTCCATGTCCCAGCCGCGATCCGCCGCCAGTTTGAGGAAGAGGTTGCGTCCGAGTCTCGGTTGATCGCGGAAGAGATCGTCGTGATAGCCCCAGAAGTCGCCGAACTCCTGCGCGCAGACGGCCGCCCGCGCCGCCGGACCGGCTTGCATGTGGATCTGCCGTTGCAAGTTGGTATTGATGGTGTTGTCGAGCGGGAAGTTCATGAAATAGAGCGCCACGTCGTCGCGGAACTCGAAGAGCGCGCTCCGGAGATGAAAAGCGGACTCGCGGCAGGCCGGGCACTGAAAGTCGGCGAACTCGACGATTTTGATCGGGGCGTCCGGGTTGCCCCATACCGGCGCATCCGGCGTCGGTTCGACGGGTATGGGCGTCGGACGGAAATGCGCCTTCAGCGCCCGGTCGAGGTCGAGCTTCTGTCGTTGCACCGCATTGCCCTCATACCCTTTGATGCCGACGAAACCGAGGCCGAAGAGGGCGACGAGCAGCAGACCGAAACGGGTCGGCTGGGGCGAGAAGCTCAGCCCGGACGGCTTGCCCATCAACTCCTTTACGTAGTTCGAGAGGAACGACCCGGTGTCTTTCAGGGAGAGGTTCAACGCCGTCGGCAGGAGCGCGGCGATGGCGAGGTTCGCGGCGTACATCCCTACGCACACGAGACAGAGCACCCCGAGGCTGAGCAGGTGATACGCCTTATAGATCGAAAAGAGCACCGCGCCGAGGCTCAGCACCCATGCCACGGCGACGGCCCCCGCCGCGCCTTCTTTGTTCGAAGTGCGCAGCGCATAGAGCGTCGCCAGCGCGGTCCACAGGTAGAAGAGAAAGCCCCACCACGCAACCGGCACGCCCAGAAACATGGCATAACTGGAAGCATGCGCCACATCGCAGTTGATCCAGTCGTTGATCGAGCAGCCGCTTGGATCGATCACGCCTTGTTGCGCGATCTCGAAGGTCAGCTTCGTCGCATACAGGGACAGGGCCGCGCCCGCGACGGCCGCCGCCATTGCGCCCCACAGCGCCCCTTTCCGGAGCGTGGGCGCCTGCACCCGGCGCGCTTTTTTGTCCCGTCCCTTTCTCTTCTGTTTCGACTTTGCCGTCTTGCTCATAATCACCCTGTGGTCTTCCTCGTGTGCGTTGGCCCCGCGCCGTCGCAGGCGAACGAGCCTAGTAGGGCAACACCGTCAATATGTTCCGACCTTTCGGCTCCGAAGCGGCGGCCCCACCATTCTTCGAAAGGAAAAATCGTTCGGCTTCGAGCGACTTTCGTCCCACGCCTTTCCCGAGCGCCCGCATCAGGCAAGCGCTCGCCGCGAAGGAAAAAATTCTCCCGCACCATTTGCCCTTTTGCGCGGGAACCGTTATTCATAGAAACACTGTAAACATAAGCAGAACCCTTCGACCTCGAGCGTCTCCTTTCGAAAAAGAACTCCGCTCTTTCCCGATCGCACCCCATGTTTGAAATCGTAGTCCTGCTCATTGGCGCATTCCCGTTCCTGGTCGGGCTGTATGCCATCAAAATGATGCGCCATGACGACGACGACGGCGACGACGATCAGCCGCCGCCGCCCGACCCGGGACCGCCGCGACCGGTGGCCCCCACGACGCCGCGACGACGCCGTCATCCCCACACGCCACCTTTTGACCGCCGCCCCGTCTCGCATCGCCGCATCCGCGTGCCCGAGTCGTCTCCCCGCGTTCGCCGCTGACCTCTGAGCGCCCTTTCCGCCGCCAATCCCGCTTCTCATGCCCGAACCGTCACCGCTCCCCCGCGGCCTCGTCTTTTTCTCCCCGCATGCTTCCCCGAAACACCGGCGACGCCGGCTCGTGTTCGTCTCCCTCGTAGCGACGGCCTTGCTGGCCCTGATCTGGCCGGTGTATTCGCTCGTCTCCGGCGTCTTCCCGCTCGTGCTCGGCCTGCCGCTCTCCCTCGCCTGGGTGGTCTTCTGGCTCCTCGTCGTGTTTGTCGCGCTCATCCGGCTCTACCGATCCGACCCATGATCCGGGGTTTTTGCCTCGTTTTTCAGACGTTCCCGAACTTTCCGCTCCCGCTCACCGCCCCTTCTCTCTCATCCCGTGGATGCATCTCTGACGATTCTTCTGATTTGCGGCGCCTATCTGGCCGTCTCACTCCTCATGGGCATTTTGCCGGGTCGTTCGGTCTCGCACAGCGTGGCGGGCTACGTGGCGGGCGACCGAGCGATGAACGTGGTGCTTTTGTATTTCGTGCTCGGCGCCTCGGTCTTCTCCTCGTTTGCGTTCCTCGGAGCGCCGGGATGGGCCTATTCGCGGGGTGCAGCCGCATATTACGTGATCGCATACGGGACGGTGGGAATGGCCCCGTTGTACTTCTTCGGCCCGCGCGCGCGGCGTCTCGGGGAGCGGTTCGGCTTCGTCACTCAGGCCGAGCTCCTCGCGCATCGCTACGACAGCCGGGTGCTTTCGGTGGTGCTCGCCCTGCTCAGCGTCGTCGCCTTCGTGCCGTACCTCACGCTTCAGATGAAAGGGGCCGGCTACATCCTCTCGACGGTCTCCGGGGGGCTGATCCCGGCCTGGCTCGGCGCGCTCGTCACGTACGGCGTCGTGCTCACGTACGTGCTTGCCAGCGGGGTGATGGGCGTGGGCTGGACGAACACGTTCCAGGGCGTCTTCATGATCGCCATCGCGTGGGTGCTCGGGCTCTACCTGCCGCACAAGCTCTATGGCGGCGTCGGCGCGATGTTCGAGCAGATCGCCGCGAGCGACCTCGGCGCGATGCTGAAACCGCCCGGCCTCGGCGCCGACGGCGGCCCGTGGAACTGGTGGGCCTACTCGTCGGCGGTGCTCGTCTCGGCGATCGGACTCTCGATGTGGCCCCACCTGTTCATGAAGAGTTATGCCGCCCGAAGCGACCGCAGCCTCCGGCTCACCGTCGTCCTCTTTCCCACGTTTCAGTTTTTCCTCGTCCCGATCCTGCTCATCGGCTTCGCGGGCGTGCTCGCCTTCCCGGGCGTCATCCCCGCCGACACCATCGTCCCCCACATCCTCACCCGCATCGGCCTCTCGCCGGTGCTCGTCGGGCTCGTGTGCGCCGGGGTGCTCGCCGCCTCCATGTCCACCGGCGACGCGCTCCTGCACGCGGCCGCCTCGATCTTCGTCCGCGACGGCGTCCGTCACGTCGCGCCGCACCTGTTGCCCGACGACCGGCACGAGCGGCTCTGGATCCGCGTGCTTGCGGTGGCGCTCTTCTGCGTGGCGTACTATTTCGCCGTGGCCTCCGACGTGTCCATCGTGGCGTTGCTCCTCGGTTCCTATGGCGGCATCGCGCAGATCTTCCCGCTCATGTTCGCCGCCTTCTACTGGCCGCGCGCCACCGGCAAAGGCGCGCTCGCGGGCCTCGTGGCGGGCCTCGTTGTGAACACCTTTTTCCTCCTCTTCGCCGACCTGCGCCCCGTCCCCATGCACGAAGGCATCTACGGCCTCCTGGCCAACGTCCTCGTCTTCGTGGCCGTCAGCCTGCGCACCGCGCCGGAACCGCTCGAAAAGCTGCAAATCTATTCGGGCGAAGCGCTGCCCGTCGCCGCCAAAAACTGACCCACCCCTTCGAAACCGGCCCGCTCGCAAGCATCGTCATAAAAAAGACCGAAGCAACCGGCCGAGCAATACGATCGTGAAGGCCAGACTTACCCCCAGCGTGATCCAGCCGAAGACGTTGTTGAACCGGGAGTTCTTCAGATCTCCCACGACCTGCGTGTTCCGGTTCAGCAGGAGCAAGATCCCCACCAGAGCGGGCAGCAGAATACCGTCGAAAACCTGGCTGTAATACAACGCATCGACGGCTGAAATCGGCGACCAGTATATGAAATTCCCCACGACCAGTGCGCCGAAGAACACCGTGTAGAACCCTTTGGCATCACTGACCTTGTTATCCAGTCCTTCGCGCCAACCGAACGTGTCCGCCACGGCATAAGCGGTGGATCCGGCCAGCACCGGGATCGCCAGGAAACCGGCCGCGAGGATGCCCAGGCTGAAGAGCAGAAAGGCATACTCGGACCCCAGGGGCCGCAGCGCCAGGGCGGCATCTCGCACCGTCTCCAACGATTGTCCGCTTCCATACAGCATGACCGCCGCCGTCACGATGATGCACAGGGCGATGAGGTTCGAATACATCATCCCGATGGTCGTATCCCAGGCGACTTCCTCCGCCTGCGCAACCGTTTTGTGCTCTTCCTTTTCCTCGGATGCCTGCCAGAAAAGCAAATAGGGCGAAATCGTCGTTCCGAGCAAGCCCAGCGCCGCCATGATATAGGCCGAGGAGAACGACACGTGCGGCAAAAAGGTGCTTTTGAGCAGCGCCGGAAGCTCGGGTCTCGACAGAACGGCGGCGATCACGTACGCGATCAAGACGAGTGTGAACCCGACGAAAAAGCGCTTGACGGTTCGGTACGTCTTGAACATCACGAGGTAGGCAATCAGCGCCGTAATGCCTGCGAGAAAGTGAACCGACGGCACGCCGGTGATCAACTCCAGCACCGCCGCCATCCCCTGAAGGTCCGCGCCGATGGTGATCACGTTGGCGAGCGCGAGCAACGTCACCATGAAGACGGCCGTCTTTCGGGAATAATAAGCCGTGATGATCTCCGGGAGACTTTTGCCGGTGATGATCGCCAGACGAGCCGCCATATTCTGCGCGGCAATCATCATGGGCGTGGAAAGGACCATCAGCCAGAGCATGGAGAAGCCGGTGGTCGCGCCTACGGCGGTATACGTCACGATCCCGGCCGGATCGTCGCCCGCGCCGCCGGTAATGATGCCGGGACCGAGCTTCTTCACCCGCTCCCGATTCTTCCGGATCTCCCGGGCGATCCGGTGCGCCCTCGCGTGGTGCGCCCCCATGTTTTCCCCCTTCTTGCGATTTGCCGGAAACGCACGACCCGTTCGAAGCCTTCGAACCCGCCGCGTTTTTCAGCGGCTCCGGCGAAGCACCACGGCGGCGTTGACGAAGATGATGCTGAGCGTGTACGTCCCTTCGAGCGCCGCGCCGTCGGCGGCGAGAAGGCCTGAGAAGACGCCTGCGAAGTCACCCGAAGCGTCGGTGAAGTGCAACGTGACGTCGGGATGATGATGCTC
Organism: Rhodocaloribacter sp.; assembly: GCF_056451265.1. Taxonomy (NCBI): domain Bacteria; kingdom Pseudomonadati; phylum Rhodothermota; class Rhodothermia; order Rhodothermales; family Rhodothermaceae; genus Rhodocaloribacter; species Rhodocaloribacter sp. The sequence continues at coordinate 170,336 of NZ_JBWOPL010000019.1, forward strand.
GCCGGCGACCATGACGGGGGTCGTGCCCAGCGCCCCGGCGCCCGCGATGCGGCCGTCGTTCTCATGCAGACGCACGGACCACGGCTCGGAGAACTCGGCCCCGTCGACGGCATAGACGAACGCGCCCTCGAAACGACCGACGACCGGGGGCGCTTCGAGCGCGCCGCCGTCACATCCGGCCGGAAGGAGCGCGACGAAGAGCGCCGCTACCCTGATGCCTCTCGCCCCGATCCACTTGCCCATGCCTCAGTCCTTGTAAATTTCCACGGTCACGTGGCCTTCCGCATCGATGCGGCCCCGGTACATCCCTGCCGTGTTGAACGGCATCGCGACGTTGCCGTGCCGGTCCATGGCGATGACGCCGCCCGTGCCGCCCATCGCTTCGAGCTTGTCCATGATGACGGTGCGGGCGGCTTCTTCGACGGACGCGCCGCCATAGGCCATCATCGCCGCGATGTCGTGGGCGATGACGCCGCGGATGAAGTACTCTCCGTAGCCGGTCGAGGAGACGGCGCAGGTGGCATTGTCGGCATACGTGCCCGCCCCGATGATGGGCGAGTCGCCGACGCGACCGAAGCGCTTGTTCGTCATCCCCCCGGTGGTGGTGCCGGCGGCGAGGTTGCCCGCCCGGTCGAGCGCGACCGCGCCCACGGTGCCGTACTTGTACGCGCCGGGAGCCAGTTCTTCGCCGGGCGCCACGGCGGCGCCCATCGTGCCTTCGGCGGCTTTCGCCCGTTCGAGCTGTTCGCGTCGCCATTCGGTGTAGAAATAGGAGTTGTCGACCATTTCGATGCCGTTCTCGCGAGCAAACTCCTCGGCGCCGTCGCCGGTCAACATCACGTGGGGAGATTTTTCCATGACGAGCCGGGCGAGCGCGATCGGGTTGCGGATGTGCTTCACGCCCGCCACCGCGCCGGCGTTCTTCGTCGCGCCGTCCATGATCGAGGCGTCAAGTTCGACGGCGCCTTCGTGGGTGAAGACGGCCCCTTTGCCCGCGTTGAAGAGCGGCGAGTCTTCGAGGATGGTCAGCGTGGCGATGACGGCGTCGAGGCTGCTTCCGCCGCCGGAAAGGACGTTGTGCCCCGCCCGCAGCGCTTCTTCGAGCTTGGCGCGGTATTCGGCTTCCCGCTCGGGCGAGAGGTCGCTGCGTCGGATGGTGCCCGCCCCGCCGTGGATCGCCAGGGCGAACGTCGGTTCCGAAGCCCCGGAGGCATCGGCGGGTTCATCGGAGGCGGCAGGCTCACACGCGCTCATCAGGAGGCTCATCGAAAGGGCGGCGAAGAAAACGGCAAGGGTGTTCAGACGCTTCAAAATACGCATGGTCGGGACGTCGGAAGAAGATGGAGGAAACGTGATCCGCACAAGGTACGACGCGCGCATGCGGATGCGCCACCGTCTCGCTCAGTCGCCGGTCCCCGCCTCGCGCATGAGGGCGACGGCGCGGTCGATCTCTGCGGCAATGCGGTCGAGCGTGGCGGCGGCGATGTGGATCTGCTGCTCCGCCTCGGTCCAGTCCCGCTGTTCGATGGCCTCGCGGACGCCCGGCAGGGTTTTGACGCCGTATCCGGTATAGAAGCCCGGCGCATAGATATGGTGTTTGAACCACGGTCGCCGGGGCAACCCCTCGTCGCGGGTCATCACGCGCTCGATGTGCATGAGCACGTCGTCGAGGGCCCGCCGCCGGGGCGCAGGCAAGAACGGGGCGGCGGCGCGCAAGCTTTCGAACGAACGACTGCTCGCTTCGAGGCGGTCCAGCGCGTTCTGAAGCGGGGCGAAATTGAGGTGCGGCACGGGTGGCTCCGCCGTGGGCGGCACGTACGGCTTCTTCGGATCGGCGGCGAGGACGTACGCCTGCGCTTCGAGGAGACGGTTCCGCCGTCGCGTCTGCGCGCGCAGGTCGTCGGCGAGTTTTTCGACCTCTTCCACGTACCGGCCCACGTTGTCGGTGAAGCCGGAGAACGTGAACGGCAGCGCCTCGGCGTTGGCGAGGCGAAGCGTGGCGCGGCCCGCCGTCTTCGCGAGCGCGACTCCGTAGGCGAAGTCGGGGTCGCCGAAGCGGGTGTAATAGTCGAACGAGTCGAAGATGGAATGGTATGAGCCTCCGCCGCTCTCGCCGCTATAGCCGATGTTGAGCGAGGCGATGCCGAGGTGCTGGAGGAACGGCGTATAGTCGGAGCCCGAGCCGAGGGGGGCGATGCGGAGGTCGGCCCGCGTGTCCGCCTCCTCGTTGCCGTTCGTGCGGAGCCGCGCCCGGAGTCGCTCTTCGACCGTCACGCCGGTCTGTGGGTCCACGACCGCGCGCGCGATCTCGTTGACGAAGGGTTCGAGGGTATGCGAGCCGCCCACGCCGAGGAAGCCGCGCCCGTTGCCGTCGGAGTTGATGTACACGACGGCCTTCTGCCGAAGCTCGGCGGCGTGATCCTCCGCCCATTCGGTCGAGCCGAGGAGCCCCGGTTCTTCGGCGTCCCAGGCGGCATAGACGATGGTGCGCCGGGGCCGCAGGCCCCTCTTGGCCAGCTCACCGACGACGCGGGCCTCTTCGAGGAGCGCCACCATGCCGCTGAGGGGGTCCGCCGCGCCGAAGACCCAGGCGTCGTGGTGGTTGCCCCGGACGATCCACTGATCGGGCTCCTCCGTCCCCGGCATCCGGGCGATGACGTCGTAGGCGGGGGTCAGCTTCCAGTCGAAGGCGAGCTTGAGGTGCACCTTCGCCGGCCCCGGACCGACGTGGTAGGTCAGCGGGAGCGCCCCGCGGAAGTCCGGAGGCGCCACCGGCCCGCCGAGCGCTTCGAGGAGCGGCTGTGCATCGCCGTACGAGATCGGGAGCACGGGGATCTTCATGAGCGTCGGCGCTTCCTCGCGCGGGAGCCGCCGGGCCTCCGCCGTCGCGCCGACGCCCGGCGTGAGGGGATCGCCGGGGAAGAGGGGCATGTCCGCCACGGAACCGCGTTGCACGCCGTACTTCATGCGATACGGCCCTTTCGGGTACACGTCGCCCCGGAAGTAGCCGTCTTCGCGGGGATCGGAATAGAGGATGCAGCCGACGGCCCCGTGCTCGGCGGCCACTTTCGGCTTGATGCCGCGCCACGAACGGCCGTACCGCGCGATAACGATCTTGCCCGCCACGTCGACGCCCATGCGTTCGAGCGCCTCGTAATCCTCCGGGATGCCGTAATTGACGTAGACAAGCTCGGCGGTGAGGTCGCCGTCGGCGGAATAGGCATTGTAGCCGGGCAGCCGGTGCTCGTGCACCTTCGAGGTGGCGTCCTCGTCGAGTTCGGGCTCGGTGAGCTTCGCCCGATACGTCGTCGGCGCGACCAGCTCCACCACGCGTTCCTTCGGCGTCGGAAAGAGCACCTGGTATTCGACGATCTCGGCGTCATAGCCCCACTCGCGGAAGAGCTCGAGCATGAACTCGGCGTTTTCCTTGCCGTACGGCGCGCCGACGTGGTGCGGCTTCGCGGACATCCGCTTCATCCACCGGCGCAGATTGTCTGCGTTCAAACGCGCATCGTACTGCGCTTCGAGATCGCGCTGGGCGGCGGCTCCCTCTTCGGTGAAACCGAGCATCGGCCCGCCGGCGGGCGTGCTCGTGAAAGCGGTGATCCCGGTAAACATCAGGAGCGCGGCGAGCGCGCGCATGCGGTTCGGTGCCATCCTGGACTCCCTACCTTGAAATGATTGAAATGAGAGAAAGAGGATGCGCTTCGCCGGGGCCGCCTCGCATGGCTTCCCTCCGGACCCGGCGATCCGGGGGAAACATCGAGACGGCCCAAACGGCAGCGGTCATGCAACGTGGCGGCGAACGCGCCTCCCGGCATCAGCTCAACACCTCATTCAAAATGACCATGATGAGGACAAAGCCCACCAGTATGGCTGCCGCCGTCAACATCTGCTTGCGTAGCTTGCGGTTCATGGTCCTGCCCGTGCATGGTTGAGGAAAGCGGAGCGCCCCTCATTATCAGGGATACCCGGACTCTTTTGCAAGAGGAAGGACAAGAGAAACACAAAAAACATGGAAAAGCGCGCCGGAGGAGCCGAGGCGAGGAAGCCGCTTCCGCCGTGAGAGGAAAGGCCTTGCCTTGCGCACGGATCGCCGCCCTCGAACCTGCGGAAGCGGCCTCACCCCGCCCCCTCTTCCGGTTCGCGCGGGAGCACGGCGCGGATGTACACGCCTTTCCCGACCGCCGCATCGATGTGCAGCGCCCCGCCCACGAGCGCCGCCCGCTCCTGCATCCCCGACAGCCCCGCCGACGGACGCCCGTGCTTGACCTGCTTCGGATCGAACCCCTTCCCGTGATCCACCACTTCCACGTACAACTCCGCCGGTTCGAGCCACACGCGGACCCAGACTTCCTCGACGCCGGCGTACCGGGCCACATTGTTGAGCGCCTCCTGGATGATGCGATAGGCGGCCGTCTCCACTTCGGGCCGGAAGCGCCGCCCGTGAACCCCGAGCGGGTGCAAATGGACCTTGATGCCGGTCTGCATCTGATACCGCTCACAATACCACAGGAGCGCGGGCATCAATCCCAGGTCGTCGAGCATGGAGGGACGCAGGTTCAGCGACAGGTCGCGCACCCGGGAGGTGAGCAGCCGAACCAGTTCGTGCGCCCGCGCCAGCTTCTCCTCGTGGCCGGGCGGCAACGGCGCACCCGAGAAGTCGAGCGTATAGTTGAGCGCGGTGAGGACCTGACCGATCTCGTCATGCAGTTCGAGGGCGATGTGGCGGCGCTCCTGCTCCTGCACCTCGACGAGCCGGTGCGAGAGTTGTTCGAGCCGGGTGTGCGCCGCGCTGACGGCCTCGAAAAGCCGCATGCTGTGCATGGCCACGGACAACTGCTCGGCCACTTCGCGCGCGATGTGGCGGTGATCCTCGAAGAAGGACTGCTCCGCGCCCGCGCCCAGCACCACGATGCCGAGGAGTTCATCCTGCATCTGGAGCATCGCCCACAGGATCGTTTTGACCCCCGCGCCGGCGATCAGGCTGCCCAGCGAAGCGACCGGCTCCCCGCTTTCGGATACGCCCACGATCACCGGCGCACCCGCCCGAAGCGCGTCCGGGAGGTCGAACTCCGCCACGCTGAAGCGCGCTTCCGGCGGGAGAGCTATCGGCGCACCCGCCTGAGCCGCAACGGTCATCGTGCCCGGCGTTTCGGGGTCGGTGAGCAGCACCCCCGCCCAGAGACAGGGGATGAGTTTCCGGATGTGTTGGACCGCCGCCTCAGCGATGGTGGACGACGACTGAGCGCTGAGCAGGGCCTGGTCGATGGCGCGCAGCACTTCGAGGCGTTCGGCATAGCGCCGGAGCGCTTTCTCGGCCCGCTTTCGTTCGGTCACGTCGCGGTAGATGCCCTGAATGGCGGGACGCCCCTTCCAGAGAATGTCCGCCTCGCTTACCTCGAGGTCGAGCATCTGACCGTCGCGGCGTCGGCCCTGCACTTCGAAGACCGGCGCCACCGGCTTTGCGGCGGCTCGGCGGCGGCGGCGCTCCTCGATCACGCCGCGGCTCCCGGGCGCCACCACGCGGAGGACCTCGAACCGGGGTGAGAGCACCTCGGCCCGCGTATAACCGAAAAGCTCCTCCCAGGCCCGGTTCACAAGCACGAACCCGTCGTCCTGCAACACGTAGATGGCGTCCGCCGACAGTTCGATCAGGGCCCGGTACTGCTGTTCGCTCTCCCGAAGCGCCTCCTCGGCCCAGCGACGCTCGGTGATGTCGCGGGCATTGAGCACGCCGCGGCGCATGCCGTCCTCTCCGGTCAAGCCGCGCCACGTCGTCTCGAGCGTACGCCAGGCGCCGCTCCGGTGGCGAAAGCGGATCGTCATCCGCACCTCCTCCTCATCCGCCTCCACCACGCGCCGGAAGGCGCGCGCAAAGGCCGCCTCGTCCTCCGCATGCACGTAGTCGAAGATCCGACGCCCCGTCAGATCCTCGAGCGTGTGGCCCAGGATGTGGGCCGCCGACGGACTGGCATAATCGACCTCTCCCGTCGCGTCGAGCACCATGATGATGTCGAGAGCGTTTTCGATGAGGGCGCGAAACTGCTCGATGCTCCGCCCCAGCACGCTGTCTGTCTGATGCCGTTCCTGATCCAGTGCCTTCTCCTCCCTCCGAACCGACGTGTATGGTATGCCCGGGGAGGCCGGGCGGGGTTCTTCGGCGCCGGGCCGACGCGTTCGGAACCACGCCGCCCCCCTGACTTCCACCGGAATCTAATATACGTCGCCGCTCCGTTTTCCGGCGACCCGGCGCCCGATGATTGTGGGGAAAATCCGCACAGTCTGCCTTTCGCCTCTCCCTTCAAGAATTCGGGGGCATGCCCGCCGGGAGCATGGAACAACCCACCGCACTGCGCGAACAAGCACTGAAGCCGTTCTCATCAACCAGATCATCGCCGCTATGAACATCACGTTTCAGGGTACCAATCTTGACCTGAACGACGACCTTCGCTCTTTCGTGGAGGAGAAACTGAATGATGCTTTCAAAGCCTTCGGCAGCATAAAGACAGATCCCATTCGCGTGGCCGTCGAGCTCGAACGCACGACGCGCCACCATCGCAAAGACGATACGCTCTACCGCGCCGAAGCCAACGTTTCCGTGCCGGGGCGGCTCATCCGCGCCGAGGAGACCTCCGATGATCTTTATCAGGCCATCGTGGCCATGAAGGAAACCCTGACCCGTGAGATCCGGCAGTGGCGCGAACGCCACCTCGATCAGCGCCGCAACGGAGGACGGGCCGCCAAAGAGATGCTGCGGAGACTGGAGGAATAGTCCTCTGTGAGCGGGCGCTGCGAACGAACCCCTCCGGTCGCTCAGCCTTTGATGCACCCGATAGGCCGGAGCCGGGCGACCTTCTTCGAAATGCCGGCCATCGCGCACGTCTCGACGACCTCCGCGACGTCCTTGTACGCTTCGGGGATCTCCTCGTTGATCGTTCGGAGGCTCGCGCCTCGGACGATGATCCCTCCGCGTGCGAGCTCGCCCGTGACGTCGCGACCGACCGCGGCTTTTTTCGCCTTTCTCCGGCTCAGCCGCCGGCCCGCGCCGTGGCACGTGCTCCCGAACGTTTCGGTCATCGCCCGCTCGGTCCCGATCAGGACGTAGGAATAGCGCCCCATGTCTCCGGGGATGAGCACGGGCTGGCCGACGGAACGGTAGCGCGCGGGGACGTCCGGGCAGCCCGGGCCGAAGGCGCGCGTCGCGCCTTTGCGGTGCACGCACAGCCGCATCCGCCGTCCGTCGACGTCGTGTGTCTCGACCTTGGCGATGTTGTGCGCCACCTCGTAGACCGTGCGGAGGCCCGCGCCGCCCGCCGGCAGCCCGAGCGCCTCTTCGAAGGCGCGCCGCGTCTGATGCGCGAGGACCTGCCGGTTGGCAAATGCGTAGTTGACCGCGCTTCGCATCGCGCCGAGGTAGCGCTTTCCCTCCGGTGAGCGGATCGGCGCACAGGCCAGCTGTCGGTCGGGCAGGTGAATGCCGTATTTCCCCATCGCGCGGTCCATCACGGCAAGGTAGTCGTCACAGTTCTGATACCCGAAGCCGCGCGAGCCGGTGTGGATGATGACGACGACCTGCCCCGGAAAGAGGCCCAGCACTTCGGCGGCCGTCTCGTCAAAGATCTCGGCGACGTAATCGACTTCGAGGAAGTGGTTGCCGGAGCCGAGCGTGCCGAGTTGATCGCGCCCCCGCTCCCATGCGCGCTCCGAGACGGAGGCGGGGTCGGCCCCTTCGATGCGCCCGTTCTCCTCGATGAATTCGAGGTCGCCTGCGTGCCCGAACCCCTCCTCGACGGCCCACTGCGCGCCTCCCACCACCACCTTCCGCAACTCTTTCTTCGAGACGCGCAACGCGCCGGAAGCGCCGACGCCGGAGGGCGCCCGCTCGAAGAGCGCATCGACCAGCGCGCGCGCATGCGGCGTCACCTCTTCCCGGCGCAGCTTCGATGCCATGAGCCGGACGCCGCAGTTGATGTCGTAGCCCACGCCGCCGGGGGAGATGACGCCCTCCTCGAGGTCGAACGCGGCCACGCCGCCGATGGGGAAGCCGTAGCCCCAGTGGATGTCCGGCATCGCCAGGGACGCCTTCACGATGCCGGGCATATGCGCCACGTTGGCCGCCTGCTCGGGCGCGCGATCCTCCCGGATGTCCGCCATCATCGACCGGGTCGCATAGATGCGCGCCGGAACGCGCATCCCGCCCCGCTTCGGGATCTCCCACAGATACGGCGCGATTTGCCTGATCTTCAGGTCCATGACCGTTCGAAAGCTGAGACGTGGTCTTCCGCAAGGTCCCCCACACGCTTCATGAGATAAATCATGCCCGCCGCCTCCTGTTCCCCATTCCCGCGCCTCCCCCTCGGCGCTGAATGCTCACCGCGAGCCCATTGACGCGAGCCGACAGGCGAGCCCCTCCCCCTTTCACATATCGAAAATGATGCGCACGCGCCAGTGGCCGTCCGCGCGCCGGATCTCGAGCCCGTGGAAGGTGACGGCCTTGATCTCGGTATAGAGCGGGTGGCGATCCGGGTCGAAAGCCTCCCCCCGCACCGTGGCGACGAGCCGGCGGTCCGTCCGGCGCTCGATCTCGAAGGCGCAATAGAGCCGACGACGGGTGAGATGCCGGTAGTTGAGTTCGGAGAGCCATCGCACCATGAGCGCCTCCCGATCGCCCGCCTCCACCTCGACGCGTTCGGACCGCTTCGGCGCGACCGTCCGCAGATCCGTCAGCAGGGCGAACAGGCCCCATGCCGCGCGCGCATAGAGGGTGTCGAGGTCCGGCGCCTCGACCTCGATGCCGAGGTCGCCGGTGTGGTCGATCTCTCGCAGCCAATCCGGAAAAGGCATTTCCATCGTCCCGTGCCGCTCGTGGGGGGTCGTTCAGTCTGCCTCCCGCTCGATGCTGCAGCAGTGAGGCGCCTGCGCCCCTTCCGCCGCGTGGGCCTCCATCACGGCCCCCGTGACCGGATTCGGGCGGAAGGTGGTGAACCCTTTGACGCCTTGCTCATACGCCGCCTCATACAACGCCGCGAACTCCCGGAACGGCGTATCCTCGGGCACGTTGACCGTCTTCGAGATCGCGTTGTCGACGTAGGGCTGAAGCGCCGCCTGCATCTCGAGGTGCGCCGCGGGCGGCAGGTCCTGCGCGGTGACGAAATGCGGCGGCAACGGCGTCGTCGCGCCCATGCGCGCGCGCCAGAGTCGATAGGCGTAATCGGCCACCTCATACACCACATAGTGTCCCTCTTCGTCGAGCACGCGACGCGTAAAGACGAAGTCGAACACCGGCTCGACCCCGCTCGAAACATTGTTTGCCAGGAGGCTGATGGTGCCCGTGGGGGCGATGGCCAGCAGGTGGCTGTTCCGGATGCCGTGCTCGGCGATGCCCTCACGGATGTCCTTCGGAAGGCGGGCGATGAAAGCTCCGCCGAGATATTTATCCCGCTCGAAGAACGGGAACGGTCCTTTCTCGCGGGCCAGTTCGATCGAGGCGCGGTAGGCGGCATGACAGATCGTCCGCATCGTCTCCGTCGCCAGGGCGCGCGCCTCCGGCGTGCCGTACGTCAGGCCGAGCATGATGAGCGCGTCGGCGAGCCCGGTCAGGCCGAGGCCGATGCGTCGCGAGCCCCGCTCGACCGCCGCCTGCTTGTCGAGCGGGAAGCGAGAGGCGTCGATCACATCGTCGAGCATCCGCACGGCGACCGGGACCACACGCGCGAGCGCTTCGAGGTCGAGGCGGGCCTCCGGCGTGAAGGGCGCTTCGACGAAGCGGGTCAGGTTGAGCGCGCCGAGGTCGCACGCGCCATAAGGCGGCAGCGGGATCTCCCCGCACGGGTTGGACGCCGTGATGTATTCGCGGTACCACAGGTTGTTTTCCGCATTGACGCGGTCGATGAAGAGCACGCCCGGCTCGGCGTGGTCGTAGGCCGCGCGCATGAGCTTCGTCCACAGCGCCCGCGCGCGGAGGCGTCCGAGCACGAGGCACGGGACCGGGCCGTCCGTGCCGGACCATCGTCGGTGCACGACCTCTCGCCCCGCACCTTCGTCTTCGTCGAGCGCCGAGGCCGGAAAGACGAGCGGCCACTCGGCATCGCGGCGCACGGCTTCCATGAACGCGTCGGTGACGAGCACGGAGAGGTTGAAGTGTCGGAGCGTCCCCGGCGCGCGTTTGGCGTCGATGAACGCTTCCACGTCGGGGTGGTCGCACCGGAGCGTGGCCATCATCGCGCCGCGCCGGGCGCCCGTCGAGAGGACGGTGGCGCACATGGCGTCCCACACGTGCATGAACGAGACGGGGCCGGAGGCAATGGCTCCGGTGGCGCGCGCGCGCACGCCTGCGGGCCGGAGCGTGGAGAAGTCGTACCCGATGCCGCCGCCCTGCTGCATCGTCAACGCGCCCTCTTTGAGGCTCTCGAAGATGCCGTCCATCGAGTCCTCGATCACGCCCATGACGAAGCAGTTGAAGAGCGTCACCCGCCGGTGCGTCCCCGCGCCGGCGAGGATGCGCCCGCCCGGCAGAAACGTGAAGCCGCGCATCGCCGCGACGAACCGCCGTTCCCACACCTCGCGCGCATGCGGCTCGACGGCCGCGAGCGCCTTCGCCACGCGTCGCCACGTATCGGCCACCGTCGCATCGATCACGCGCTCGCCCGCGCGATAGCGATAGCGGGTGTCCCAGATGTGCCGCGCGATGTCCGAGACAAAAACGTCGTTTTCCATGACGACCTCCGCCCTCGGCATTTACGGTTCGAGCGTTCCCTTTCTCGGGTTTAACCCGCGAACCCCTTCCTTTCTCCCGAAACCCCGGCCCCTTCATGCGGCGTACACGAAGCCTCTTCCCCGTCAAACCCCGGTCCCTCATGAAGCCGCCCCGTTGGTTCTTTGCCCTGATCGTGCTCCTGATTTCCCTTCTCGCCGCCCCGCCGGTCCACGCGCAGATCGACGTCGGCGAGGCCCGCGCATCGCTCCGGGACGCCGGGCCGTTCTTCGTGCGCGTGGACGTCGAAGCCGGTCCGGCGCTCGCGACGCATCCCGCGCTGCTCGGCCTCACGCGCGCCGTGGCCGGTCGGCTCTCCGCGGGCGGCGCGCCCCCCTCCCCCGAGCGCGACGGACGTCCCTATCTGTACGTCCACGTCAACGCCCTGGAAATGGAGGAGGGGCTGATCCCGTTCACCGTCTCGCTCCAGTTTTTGCAGACCGTGCGCCTTGCCCGCGAGCGCACCGTTCCCACGACCGGATGCACGTGGGAGACCGCGACGGTGGGGCTCGTCTCTCCGGACAACGTCGTCCTCATCGCCGAGGCGGCGCTCGATCTCGCCGACGAGTTCGCCATGGACTTCCGGGCGGCGAACCGCTGACCCCGCCCGTGCGGCGCAAGGTTCACTGGAGCGTGACCACGGTCACGCCCGCGCCGCCCTGGTTCCACGGGGCGTCTTCGAAGGCGGCCACGTCGGGGCGAGCGGCGAGGTAGGTGTGGATGGCCTTCCGGAGCGCGCCCGTGCCCTTGCCGTGGAGGATCTCCACGCGGTCGAGCCCGGCGGCGACGGCTTCGTCGAGGAAGCGGGTCACTTCGGCGAGGGCCTCGTCCACGCGCGCGCCCCGGAGGTCGATGTGGGTGCGCGTCTTCATCGCGGAGAGGCCGGACGGTGCGGCGGAGACCTGCCGGACGGTGACCTCCTGCCGGCGCGGTCCCCCGACCTTCGTGAGCCGGTCGCGCCGGACGCGCATCCGCATGGCGCCCACGGCGATGACGGCCTCTTTCTCGTCGAGTTCGAGCACCTCGCCCGCCGTCCCCCCGCCGTCGATCACCACCTGATCGCCGACCCCGACGGGGCCCGGCGCGGGCGCGAGATGCGTTTCCGCCGGACGCTTCTTCCGGCTCCCGCGTTTGCGTTTTTTCTGCCGCCGTTCCACCTTTTCGCGTCGTTCGGCCACTTCCTCTTTGAACGTTTCGAGCCGGGCGCGGGCGGCCCGGGTGGCGTCTTTCACCGCGTCTGCCTCGCGGATCTCCCGGATGGTCTGTTCGACGCGCGCGTTCGCCTCCCGGACGATGCGCTCGGCCTCTGCCAGCGCCTGTTGCCGGATGGCGTCGGCCTGTTCGCGCAGTCGTTCACGGCGTTCCTCGTACTTCGCCCGCTCGGCCTTCGCCCGGGCCAGCGCCGCCTCGGCCTCCTTCAGACGCCGGGCGAGTTCCTGGTTCCGCCGCTCGAAGACAGCGATCAGATCCTCCATCTTCGCCTTCTGCGTGCCCACGAGTTCGCGGGCGCGGGCGAGGACCTCGCGGTCGAGCCCGATGCGCTCGGCAATCTCGAAGGCATACGACGACCCCGGAATGCCCGGCCGGAAGCGATACGTGGGGCGAAGCGTTTCCTGGTCGAACTCCATCGAGCCGTTCTCGACGCCCTCCGTCTCGTGGGCGAACACCTTGAGCGTGCCGTGATGGGTGGTGGCGATGGTGCGCGCGCCCACGTCGGTGAGACGTTCGAGCACTGCCTGCGCGAGCGCGCCGCCCTCCGCCGGGTCCGTGCCCGTGCCCGCCTCGTCGATGAGGATGAGCGTCCGGTCGTTCGCCCGGCGAAGCATGTATTTCAGGTTCGCGACGTGCGAACTGAACGTCGAGAGGTCCTCCTCGATGGACTGCTCGTCGCCGATGTCGACGATGAGGTCGCCGAAGAGGGAGAAGCGCGAACGCGGGTCGAGCGGGAGCGGGAGGCCGTAGGCGAGCATGAGCGAGAAGAGGCCGACGGTCTTCATCGCCACGGACTTGCCGCCGGCGTTCGGGCCGGTGATGACGAGCGTGCGGTAGGCCTCGCCGAGGCCGAGCTCGAGCGGGACGACGGCGCGGGGTTCGCCGCCGCGTTCGCGCAGCCGGGCGAAGTGGAGCTGCAGCACGGGGTTGCGCCCCTCGCGGATGTCGATGATGCCCTCGTCGTTGAGCTGCGGCGCGGCGGCGTCGAGGTCGAGCGCGAGGCGGGCTTTGGCCTGCAGGAGATCGAAGGCGGCGAGGCTGCGCTGGTTCTCCCGAAGCTCGTCGAGGCGGGCGCGCAGTTCCGCCGTCGCCGCCCGGAGGATGCGCTCGACCTCGCGCCTTTCCTCGCCTTCGAGCTCGCGCACGGCATTGTTGAGGTCGAGCGCGGCGGCGGGCTCGACGTACACCGTCTGCCCCGTGGCCGAGACGTCGTGCACGAAGCCCTGCACCTTCCGTTTGGCTTCGGCGCGCACGGGGATGACCATGCGCCCGTTTCGGAGGGTCGGCTGCTCTTCGGTGGCATAGCCGTGCGCGACGGCGTCGCGGAGGGCGCGCAGGACGGCGGCGCGGAGCTGTGCCTGCCGTTGCGCGATCGTGTCGCGGATGCGGCGGAGCTCGGGCGAGGCACTGTCCTTGATCCGCCCCTCCTCGTCCACGATCCCGGCGAGGTACGCTTCGATCTCGACGAGCGGCGTGATGTGCCGCACGCGCCCGGCCAGATGCGGGTATTGGTCTCGCCGCGCCTCGAAGTACGCCTTCAGCCGCCGCGTGGTCGTGAGCGTGCGGTGCGTGGCGAGGAGGTCTTCAGGACCGACGGCGGCGCCCTCGGGCGCGGCGCGGCGGAACACCTCGCGGAGGTCGAGCACGTGTTCGAGCGGGATCGGGTCGTCGAAGCGAAGGGCTTCCTGATACTCCGAGACCCGCGCCAGTTCGTCCCGCACCCACGCCGGCTCGTCCGACGGGCGCATCCGGGCCAGCCGTTCGAGGCCGAGCGTGCTCCGGGCATACCCTTCCATGCGCGCCCGCAGCGCGTCGAAGCCCAGCTTCTCCTCGATCGTGGAAGGATACAGTCTCATGACGGGCTCAGGAAAGGCTCCGGACCTCGGCGTGCGTCTCGTAAAAGAGGGGACGTACGAAGCGCGTGGCGGGGAGATCCTTCGGGGCGGAGCGCGTCACGAAGGTTCCACCCCGAGCGTGGAGTGGTCGCCGATGTTGACCACACGCGCGGACTCTCGGACGCCGGCATATTGCCCGATGAGCGACTCTTCGAGCACGGCGTTGGCCACGAGCGCGTGGGCAAAGAGAATGCTCCCGCGCACGACGGCGTTCTCGATGGTCGCTCCCTCCTCGATGGAGACGTACGGCCCCACGACCGCGTTCGTCACCCGCGCGCCCGGCCCGACGTACACGGGATCGAGGATGACGCTGTTCTCCACCGTGCCCTGGTGCAGGTCGTCGCGTTCCTTTTCGAGGATCACTTTCGTCGTTTCGAGGAGCGCGGGGATGGTTCCGCAGTCGAGCCATTCCGTCACCGACGCGGTTTTGAAGACCTTGCCCTGTTTGAGGAGCCGGTCCATGGCGTCGGTCAGCTGATATTCGCCGTGCCCCTTGACGTCGTGTTCGATGAGGTAGGCGATGGCGTCGCGAAGGGCGGCGAGGTCCTTCACGTAATAGATGCCGATGAGCGCTTCGTTCGAGATGAGTTCCTGCGGTTTTTCGACGAGCGCCACGATGCGGTCGCCCTCGCGCACGGCCACCCCGAAGCGCCGGGGGTCGTCGACGTGCTTGACCCATGCCACCACGTCCGCCCCTTCGAGGTCGACGCCGGGCTCCATATAGAAGAGGGTGTCGGCAAAGACGACGATGCCCTCGCCTTCGAGGTAGTCTCGGGCGGCATAGACGGCGTGCGCCGTGCCGAGGGCCTCCTCCTGCACGACGAAGCGGGCCGTCATGCCGTGCCGCTCACAGATGTCTCGGAGTTGGCGGCGCACGTCCTCGCCGAAGTCCGGCCCGAGCACGAAGATGCCCTCGTCGAGGTGACGCGGCAGCACCTCGTTGAACGTGTCGACGATGCGCTCGACCATGCTCTTGCCCCTGACGGGGAGCAGAGGTTTGGGGGTGACGTGGGAATGCGGGCGCACGCGCGTGCCCCGTCCGGCCATGGGAATGATCAGTTTCATTTCGATTGGATCAAGGGGAGTCTGTAGGAATGAAACGCACGCCGCCGAGAGGAGGCGGTGTCGGCGAAGGTACGGACCGCACGAAAAAATAACCTGCCCGGTTTTTTGAGGAAGCGAGGATTCCACCATCGCCCGGCCCTTCGGACGCCGGAAGGTGGGGCGCGCCTCCGGAACACGGCAACGGATCGGCGCGTCACGGGTCTCTTTCATGCAAGCCCGACGTTCCCCGAACCCGAGTCCCTATGCCGCCCCCCAAGAAATTCACTTTCGGCCGCCCGCCCGCTCCCGAGCTTACGGCCCTGCCGCCCTCGATGACGAAACAGGAGGTCGATGCCTGGCAAGAACAGCGCATCGCCGATCTCTGGCGCATCTTCCGCATCATGGGCGAGTTCGTGGAAGGTTTCGAACGGCTGTCGGCGGTGGGGCCGTGTGTGTCGATCTACGGCTCGGCGCGCACGAAGCCCGACCACCCGGACTACCATCTGGCCGAGACCGTGGCCCGCAAGCTCGTCACGTGCGGCTTCGGGATCATCACCGGCGGCGGGCCGGGCATCATGGAGGCGGCGAACAAGGGCGCCCACGAGGCCGGGGGCATCTCGGTCGGGCTCAACATCGACCTTCCTCACGAGCAGAAACCCAACCCCTACATCGACGCCGACAAGCTGATCAACTTCGACTTCTTCTTCGTGCGGAAGGTGATGCTTCACAAGTACGCGCAGGGGTTCGTCGTCTTGCCCGGAGGCTTCGGCACGATGGACGAGCTCTTCGAAGCGCTCACGCTGATTCAGACGAAAAAGGCCACCCCGTCTCCGATCATCCTGATGGGCTCCGCATACTGGGGCGGACTGCTGAACTGGCTTCGGGACACCATGCTGGCTTCCGGACGCATCTCCCCGGAAGACCTGGACCTTTTCCTCGTCACCGACGACCCCGACGAAGCCGTCGATACCATTGATAGCTTTTACAAACAACACCTTTTGGCCCCGAATTTCTGAGCGACGCTTGCCGATTCGCGCCGTCTTTTCGGGAAGACCTTCCCGTTTGCCTTCCTTGTTTTCTCCCCGCTTTCTATTTTGTTTTTTCACCCGGCCCGCAGAAACCGGGAACTTACCTTCAACATTATCAATAAATTGGAGCCGTATCGGCAACGCCTGCCGCCCTTCCGGCGCGGACGCGCAGAGCCCCGGCGCTCCCTCGAAGCCTCCCTCCCACTCACTACAACCCCATAGGATCATGAAGCTGAAATGCACCAAACGGACCAGGCACTTCGCTCGTATGCTGTTGCTGGCCTTTTTGGTGGCTGCTATCGGCAGTTCCGCCGCGTCCGCGCAGGACTACAAAGAGGCCTATAACAACGGCCTCGAAGCTGCCAAGGCCAAAAATTATGACGAAGCCTATGCGCAGTTTTCCAAGGCCGTCGAGGGCGCCAAACAAGCCGGCGACGCCGACGTCGAGAAGCGGGCCAGCAAAGTGCTTGCGCAGTTGGACTATCGCAACGGGCTCAAAGCCACGAAAGCGGAGAACTACGAAGAGGCCCTCACCCACTTCGACAAAGGCATCACGCATTACCCGACAAACGCCAAAAACTACCTCGGCAAAGCCCTCGCACTGAAAAAGCTCGACCGTTTGGACGAAGCGATGGCCCTGTTCCAGCAGGCGAAAGAGGTCGGTGAAGCCAATGGCGACCGCAAGACCGCTCGCACCGCCGAGAAAGCCATCCGCGACCAGTACATCTTCCTCGCCTCCTCCACGCTGAGCAAGAAAGGCGACCGCACCGGGCGCGCCGAGGGCGAACAGGCCCTCGCCTACCTCGAAGAAATGCAGAAGTACGTCGAGCCGGACGCTGATGCCTACTACTACATGGCCGAAGCCTATAAGGCCATGGGCAACTACGAGCAGGCCGTCGCAATGGCGGACAAGGCGCTCGAACTGCATCGCGGAAGCCGCACCGACAAGGCCAAAATCTACTTCGTCAAGGGCGAAGCGCTGATGGCCCTGCAAGACTATGAAGGCGCAAAGGCCGCTTTCCAGAACGCCGCTTACGGAAGCTACAAAGCCACCGCCCAGCATTACATCGAGACGCTCGGCACCCGGTAGTTTCCATTTTCTCTTGAAAAAGCCCGCGGTCCGCCGGATCGTGGGCTTTTTTTGTGTGATGCGGGGTATCATCCCAGAAAGCTCCTCTTGCCCGTGTGCGCCATGCCCGTTCAAGCGCTCAGCATCGATTTCTGGAACACGCTCGTGGAAGCGCGTGTGAACGGCCGCGCCCGGCAGACCGAGCGCCTGCGGCATCTGCTCAGCCTTGCTCGGGCGCATCGACCGGAGACGACGCCGGGCGAGGTGAAGGAAGCCTTCGCCGAGACCGTCCGCCGGTTCGAGACGGTCTGGAAAACGCGGCACTGCACGCCCGTCACCGAGGAGCTGGTGCGAAGCATCTGGGACCGGCTCGGCCTCGCGGTCGACCCGGAGGCGCACGCCGAGACGGTCCGGCTTTTTCAGGAGGGCATCCTTCATCATCCGCCCGCCCTGGTCGAAGGCGCGGCGGAGATGCTGGTCTGGGCCGCCGAACGCTACCGCCTCGCCCTCATCTCGGACACCATGTTCTCCCCCGGCCGCGTCATCCGCCGCCTCCTCGACGCACAGGGCCTGCTCCGCCACTTCGAGGCCTTCGTCTTCTCCGACGAGACCGGCTTCTCCAAGCCCGACGTGCGCGCCTTCGAACGGGCCGCGCTTCAGCTCGACGCCACGCCCGAAGCCCTCGCCCACATCGGCGACCTGCGGCGCACCGACGTGGCGGGCGCGCGTCGCGCCGGGGCCACCGCCATCCTCTTCACCGGCGTCCACGAGGACGACGACGGCCCCGAACCCGACCGCATCCTCCCGCACTGGCGTCAACTGCCGGACGTTCTTTAGATAAAATGCACGCGCACCCTGCGGAAAGAGCGCTAAAAAAGCCTTTCCTTGGCCCGCGCCCGGTCGCACCGACCCTCCATCCCCGAACGCTTCCAATCAGACCATGCGACATTCCGTGATCGACCCCACCGTCATCCTCGGCGAAGACACCTCCGTCGGGCACTTCTGCGTAATCGGCGAAAACGTCCGCATCGGCGACGGGTGCCGGATCGGGCATCACGTCGTCATCCACGACGGAACCGTCATCGGCGACGCCGTCCGCATCGACGACCACACGACCCTCGGCAAGCAGCCCATGCGCGCGCCCAACAGCGCCGTGACCCGCGACAAGATGCAGCCGCCGGCGCGCATCGGCAGCCGGTGCCTCATCGGCGCGTCCGTGGTGATCTATGCCGGATGCACGCTCGGCGAGAAAGTGCTCGTGGCCGACCTCGCCACGCTCCGCGAGGAGGTGACGGTCGGGGATTTCACGATCATCGGGCGCGGCGTGGCCGTCGAGAACAAGTGCGTCATCGGGCGGTACTGCAAGCTGGAGACGAACGTGTATCTGACGGCGTATTCGACCGTCGAGGACCGCGTCTTCATGGCCCCCGGCGTGCTCACGAGCAACGACAACTTCATCGGGCGCACGGAGGAGCGCTTCAAACATTTCAAGGGCGTCACGGTGCGGCGCGGGGGGCGCATCGGCGTGGGGGCGGTCATCCTCCCCGGCAAAGAGATCGGCCCGGACGCCGTGATCGCGGCGGGGGCCCTCCTGACCGGCGACGCGGACGCCGAGATGATCTATGCCGGCGTGCCCGCCCGGGCGTTCCGCCCGGTCCCCGACGAGCAGAAGCTCGACCGGCAGGGCTGGCCCGAATGAGACCCGCGCGGCGCTGTGGAACGGCGATTGCACGGCTCGCACCTGCGTGAAACGAAGCCTGCGTTTTTTCCGTCCTCACATCCCCACCCGAATCCGGCTACCTTTCCCTTTCGAATGGAACCTATAGCTTCAGTCTGGCCTACCCCTCCGTCGCTCCGCGACACCTCCCCTTCGCACGGGGAGGGACTTTTTGTGGCGAGCCGCACAAACCCTTCCCCCTCACAGGGGGAAGCACCCCGAAGGGGGGATGGCGGGCTGTTCTCGCCACGAGCGCCAACATGGCCTACCCCTCCGTCGCTCCGCGACACCTCCCCTTCGCACGGGGAGGGACTTTTTGTGGCGAGCCGCACAAACCTTTCCCCCTCACAGGGGGAAGCACCCCGAAGGGGGAATGGCGGGCTGTTCTCGCCACGAGCGCCAACACGGCCCACCCCTCCGTCGCTCCGCGACACCTCCCCTTCGCACGGGGAGGGACTTTTTATGGCGAGCCGCACAAGCCTTTCCCCCTCACAGGGGGATGCACCCCGAAGGGAGGATGGGGGTAATGCCATGCGCATCTTGATGCTGCCGGAGGGATAGGGAGCCGGACCCCGGTCTTTATGCATCTTCATTTTTTTCGAACCCAAACGCTCTTCTCATGAACATTCAGATGGTCGATCTGCGGGGGCAATACCTCGCCGTCAAAGAGGAAATGGATGCCGCGCTTCAGGAAGTGCTCGACACGGCGCACTTCATCAAGGGGCCGGTCGTCGCCGCCTTTGAGCGCGAGCTCGCCGAGTACCTCGGCGGGGCGCACGCGCTCGGGGTGGGCAACGGCACGGACGCGCTTCAGGTCGCCTTCATGGCGCTCGGCATCGGACCGGGCGACGAGGTGATCACGTCCGCCTTCACCTTCGTCGCCACGGCCGAGGCGGCCGCCCTCCTCGGCGCCGTCCCCGTCTTCGCCGACATCGACCCGCAGACGTTCAACCTCGACCCGGCGAAGATCGAAGCGCTCATCACGCCGAAGACGAAGGCCATCGTGCCGGTGCACCTCTTCGGGCAGCCTGCCGACATGGACCCCATCCTGGAGATCGCCCGGCGGCACGGGCTGTACGTCGTCGAGGACAACGCGCAGGGTGTCGGTTCGACGTACAAGGGGCGGCGCACGGGCTACCTCGGGCACGCCGGCACGCTCTCGTTCTTCCCCTCGAAGAACCTCGGGTGTTACGGCGACGGCGGGGCGACGCTGACGAACGACGAGGCGCTTCACCACCGGATGAAGCTCGTGGCCAACCACGGTTCGCAGAAGAAATACCACAACGAGATCGTCGGCATCAACAGCCGGCTCGACGCGCTTCAGGCCGCCGTGCTTCGCGTCAAGCTCCGGCATCTCGAGGCGTACACCGAGGCGCGAAGGGCCGCCGCCGACCGGTACGACGCGCTCTTCGCCGGTCACCCGCACCTGACGACGCCTTTCCGCGATCCGAACGGCGTGCACGTCTTTCATCAGTACACGCTCCGCGTCTCGCAGGAGGCCCCCGGCGGGCGCGACGGCCTGGCGGCGCACCTGAAGGCCCGGGGCATCCCGCACGCGATCTATTATCCCGTGCCGCTCCATCGCCTGCCCGTCTTCGCCGACGGCGCGGCGCCCGCCCGCCACGGCGACATGACCGAGACAGAGCGCGCCGCCGCCGAGGTGATCTCGCTGCCGATGCACACCGAACTGACGCCCGAACAACAGCAAACCATTGCCGGGGCCATCTTCGAATACCTCGAGTCGACTCCCGCACCAACCGGCGCCCACGGATGAACGCTGCCCCTCGCCAGACCCCGATCCGCCTCGGGCAGGTCGGCATCGGATACTGGGGGAAGAACCTCCTCCGCAACTTCATGAACGTGCCCGGCGCGACGGTCGTGAGAGCGTGCGATCAGCGCGCGGACGTCCTCGAAGCCGTCGCCCGACACTATCCGGGGCTGCACACGACGCACCGTTTCAAGGATTTGCTCGAAGATCCGGAGATCGACGGGGTGGTCATCGCCACGGAGACGCCGCAGCATTTCCCGCTGGCCGAGGCGGCGCTCGAGGCGGGCAAGCACGTCTTCGTCGAGAAGCCGATGGCGCAAACGACGGCGGAGGCGGAGCGGCTCACGGCGCTCGCCGAAGCGCGGGATCTCCGGCTGATGGTGGGGCACCTGCTCCTCTATCATCCGGCCTTCCGGTATGTGGAGGACCTCATCCACGGCGGCGATCTCGGCGAGATCTATTATCTGTACAGCATGCGCGTCAACCTGGGCATCGTGCGGCAGCGGGAGAACGCGTTCGAGAGCCTCGCGCCGCACGATCTGTCGGTGGCGCTCGCGTTCCTCGACGAGCGGCCCGTGGCGGTCTCGGCGCAGGGCCACGCCTACCTTCAGCCCGGCGTCGAAGACGTGGCTTTCGCGACGGTTTACTTCGAGGGCGGCAAGCTGGCGCACCTCCACACGAGCTGGCTCGACCCCCACAAGATCCGCAAGGTGACCGTCGTCGGGAGCCGGAAGATGGCCGTCATCGACGACGTCGAGAGCGTGGAGAAAGTGCGGCTGTACGACAAGGGCGTGGACCTCCGGCCCGGCGAGCCGCATTATGCCGACTATGCCGGGGCGATGGCCGTCCGCTCGGGCGACATTCACATCCCGAAGATCGACATGAAGGAGCCGCTGGCACTGGAATGCCGGCACTTCGTGGACTGCCTCCGCACGGGCGCGAGGCCGCGTTCGGACGGGCGCAACGGGCTGGCCGTCGTGCGCATGATGGCGGCCGCGAAAAAATCCCTGGCGCACAACGGCGCCAGTGTCGAACTTTAGCGGGTCCGCCCCCCCTTGACGCCCCCGCCATGATTGCACCGCCCGGTTGGTCTCGCCTGCTTCTCGGACTCGGTTGCTGGCTCGCGTGCGTCCCGTTCGCCCGCGCGCAGACGCCCCCGCTCGAATACGGTTTCTCGACGCGGGCCGCCGCCGCCTCCGAGGGCCGCCTCCCGTTCTGGCTCACCGCCAACCGCGAGGGCAGGCTCGACCCCAACGGCTCCAACGCGCTCACCCGCCTCTACGCCCGCCGCCCCGCCACGGGAAGCCGGCTCGCCTTCGGTTTCGGCATCGACGCCCTCGCCCGGGCGAGCGAGAAGCACCCGACCGCCTACCTCCACCAACTCTACGGCCGCCTCCGATACGGCGCTTTCATGCTCACGGTGGGTCGTAAAGCCGAGACGGTGGGCGAGGTGGACCCGTATCTCTCCCTCGGCTCGATGATGTGGAGCGCCAACGCCACGCCCGTCCCCAGAGTCAGCCTCTCATTCGACTACGTCCCGATCATCTTCCTGCCCGGAAAGGTCAACCTGATCTATGCCAGAGGCTACCTCGGACATGGGTGGCTGGAGCGCGATCGGTACGTCAAAGGCCCGTTCGTGCACGAGAAGTACCTCTACCTCAGGGGCATCGGGCCGATGGACTTCCCCGTGATGGCCCACGCCGGGATCGTGCACAACGTCGTCTGGGGCGGCGAGCATCCCGTCTTCGGCAAGCTCCCGCAGGACCTCGACGCCTTCTGGCGTGTCTTCCGCGCGCAGACCGGGAACGAGGCCGACTCGACCACCATCGAGCGACTCAACTCCCTCGGCAACTCCGTAGC
This sequence comes from Rhodocaloribacter sp., assembly GCF_056451265.1. Lineage (NCBI taxonomy): Bacteria > Pseudomonadati > Rhodothermota > Rhodothermia > Rhodothermales > Rhodothermaceae > Rhodocaloribacter > Rhodocaloribacter sp. The sequence goes on from NZ_JBWOPL010000019.1 coordinate 192,685, forward strand.
GATGTACGATTTCGGCATCGACGCCCGCGCCTTCGGGATGGAGCTGCGTGTGTACCGGCAGTTTTACATCGAGACCGGCGCGGCCATGCTCTTCCGCAATGCGTGGGACGGGCTCTGGGGCGTGAGCCTCCGCTCGAAGCGCCGCGACCGGCTCGTGAGCGGTTTCCTGTGGGAGCACGTCAACACGAAGAAGCAGAGTGCGCGGCCGGGCTTCGAGAACCACCGGGACAGCTATTACAACCACTTCCTCTATCGCAGCGGGTGGACGTACCACGGGCGCGCCATCGGGCTGCCCCTTATCTTCGGCGACGGCGTCCGCCCCGGCGTGACGAACAACCTGCTCCTCGCGCACCACTTCGGGCTCGAAGGGCGCTTCGCCGGGCGGATCGACTACCGCGCCTTCGTCACGTACACGCGCAACTACGGCGCGACGGGCGTCTGCCTCGATGCCGCGTGTTCCGCCAAGGGCGACCGGCGCACCCCGCGACGCGATCAGGTCTCCGCCCTCTTCGAGGCCTCGGGGCCGCTCTCGGCGCGGGCGGGCGTCGACTTTTTCGCCGCCCTCGCCCTCGATGCCGGCGACGTGTATCCGAACAACGTGGGGCTGATGCTCGGCTTCTCGTGGCGCAACCGTCCCACCCGCTGACTCCGAACCCATGCCGAAACGTTTCCCCGTGCGGATGCCCCTGACGACGCGCCTGTGCCGGGGCGCGCTCGGCTTGGCGCTGTGCCTCGCGCTCGCGGGACCGCCGGCGCGGGGGCAGACGCCGCCGCTCGAATACGGCTTTTCCGTACAGGCCGCCGCCGCCGCCGAGGGCCGCCTCCCGTTCTGGCTCCACGCCGACCGCCGGGGCGTCTTCGACCGGATGAGCGGCAACGCCCTCGCCCGCCTGCACCTCCGGCGTCCGTTCGACCCCACGCGCACGCTCGCCTTCACCTTCGAGGCCGACGTCCTCGCCCGCGCCTCCGACCACGCCACCGCCTACGCGCATCAACTCTACGCCGGCCTCCGGTACGGCGCATTCCGCCTCACCGTCGGGCGCAAAGCCGAGACCGCCGGCCTCGTCGACCCCTCCCTCTCGCTCGGCTCGATGACCCTCTCCCCGAACGCCACGCCCCTCCCCGGCGTCAGCCTCGCCTTCGACTACATCCCCATCATCGTGCTCCCGGGAAAGACCGAACTGATCCATGCGAAAGGCTTCTTCGGCCACGCCTGGCTCGACGGCGACCGCTTCGTCCAAGGCGCGTTCGTGCATGAGAAATATCTGTATCTGCGCGGCATCGGGCCGGACGACTTCCCCGTGCACGCCTATGCCGGCGTCTCGCACTTCGTCGTGTGGGGCGGCGAGCACCCGCGTCTGGGCCGGCTCCCGTCCGACTTCCGCGCCTTCCTCGACGTCGTCCTCGCCCGCGCCGGAGAGCCGGGAAGCGCGCCCACAGGAGAGGTCGTCAATGCGCTCGGCAACACCGTGGCGACGTACGACTTCGGCCTCTCGGTGAACCTGTCGGCTTTCCGCGCGACGGCGTACCGGCAGTTCTTCATCGAGACGAGTCCGGCGGCCCGCTTCCGCAATCCGTGGGACGGGCTCTGGGGCGTCAGCGTCCGTTTCCGAAAGCCGGGCCTTCTCCGCGGACTGCTGTGGGAGCACGTCAACACCAAACGCCAGGGCGCGCGGCGCGACCGGAACGAGCCCGACGGCGCGGACAACTATTACAACAACTTCCTGTACGAGAGCGGATGGGTGTACCACGGGCGCACGCTCGGCCTCCCGCTCCTCTTCGGCGACGGCGTACGGCCCGGAGTGATCAACAACCTCCTCGTGGCGCACCACCTCGGCGTGGAAGGCGTCGTGGCGAAGCGTTTCGGCTTCAAGACCCTCCTCACCTACAGCCGCAACTACGGCGCGCGAGACGACTGCAACGACGACGGATGCTCCGGCAACCCGACGCTCCTCACCCCCCGGCGCGACCAGTATTCGTTCCTCTTCGAGATCGGCGGGCCGCTCTCCCCACGGGTCGGCTTCACCGCCGCCCTCGCCCTCGACGCGGGGGCGCTCTATCCCGACAATGCGGGCCTCATGCTCGGCCTCACGTGGACGAACCGCGCGCGGGAATGACGCCCGGCTCCGAGCGTCCCGCTAAAACGCGCCGCCGCCGAGCACCCGGATCGTCGCCGCCGGTTCCCTGACGTGCGCGAAGGCGTTGCGCGTATCGACGATCCACTTCGCCTCGCGCGCAATCATCTCGTAGGGGAAATCGCTGTGGTCCGTCACCAGGATGACGACGTCGAAGGCGCGCACCGTCTCCGGCGTGAGCGGCACGCGCTCGCGCCGCAGGGCCTGCCCGCCGACGGGAACGTCGAGCGACGGCACGAAAGGATCGCTGTAGGCCACACCGTCGAAGCCGGCGGCGTCGAGCAGTTCCATGAGCTTTATCGTGGGCGAATGGCGCGTGTCGTCCACGTTCTTCTTGAAGGCCGCCCCGAGGATGAGCACCTTCGCCTCGGAAAGACGCACGGGCTGCGAAGCCACCGCCTGCATGACGGCGTCGACGACGTAGTGCGGCATCTCCTCGTTGACGCGGGCCGAGAGCGTGATGAAGTTCGTCTCGAAATCATACTTGCGCGCCATCCACGACAGATAGTACGGATCAATCGGAATGCAGTGTCCCCCCAGCCCCGGACCCGGATAAAAAGGCATGTACCCGAAGGGCTTCGTCGCGGCCGCCTCCACCACCTCCCACATCGAAATGCCCCCCACACGGTCGCACAATCGCGCCA
>NZ_JBWOPL010000020.1:0-13038 GCF_056451265.1 Rhodocaloribacter sp.
GCCGCTGACGTGAAGGAGCAGGTTAGGGCACGGGATCACAATATCTCGACTTTATTTGCCGCCTACATCGGGTGCGGCATCAAGGCCTACATCTCTCGCTGGAGGATTGAAGCGGCAAAATGCTTGCTTCGGCAGTGTGATGCCTCAGTCACCGAGATAGCGTTGACCGTTGGCTATGCAAGCTTGTCCACCTTTACTCGGGCGTTTCATCGAGAGACCGGCATAACTCCTTCGACGTACCGGAAGTTATAGAAAAAATGAAAGGGAAAATGCAAAGTTCAGGAATGCTTGATGCACTATAATTAACGGTACGAGACAGTCAATCGAATTTAGAATAAAGGCGTATGCTATGTCAAACGGGATTAAGTCCTAAATTGTTTGCTGGGGCGAGGTAAATCAATGTCTTGGATTGTTTTATCTGCATCGGTGTTTTGCTATAGGGATTCATGTTAACTACACTGGGCAAGCAAGAATATTCTCCGATGTTGCACGCAATGAAGTCTGATTCACGACCCTCCACATAAACCGGAGAGACCAATGAAAATACTTGCCTTCCTGCTTGTCATCAGTCTGATGCCCATGCTAGACGACAGTGCAATACCCGAGGTCGGTGAGGGGTCGCTTGCCACGCCGTTCTCTGTAACGATCCGGACACTTGACATAGCCTCCAACGTTGAGCTCCAACCCTTGGCCATTGGGTTGACATTGTTTGAGGCTCCGACATCCCCGGTTGGTGAGGTAGTCCCTGGTGTGGAGACCAATACCTGCGATCCTGGCTCGTGGGTTGTCACATTATACAACCCGGAGCACTGGCGCTGCGACAGCGGCGGTGGTTGCTGTTGCCCGGAATTCGATTGCGATCCGGTCGTCGAGTAAGAGGCCCGGGCACGGGGTCATGGTCCGATGGCGCTTCACCCGAGGGCTCTTGGTCTCGACGGTTTTGTTCGTTAGGAAACCCAATGCCGGCATTATAAGTGCTTATGAAAAGGATGAAGCTCGACATCCTGTGTGTTCTGTGGCTGGGGGCGGTGTCGGTGTGCGGGGGCAACCGACCGATGCCGGCAGGCGATCCGTATGAGACGGGGCGGCTGGTTTCGCAGAACGGTCGCTACGTGCTGGAACGGACCGGCAGCACCGTCCTGGCGGAGAACCTGACGCTGGTGTCGATGATCACAGACGTGGTGATCTTGCCGGATGGCCGGTTCACGGTCGTCTGCGAGGGAGCAACCCCGCAGGTGATCGTCTATGACGTGGAAGGGCGACAGGAAGGCGTGCTGGGGTCGAAGGGACGCGGGCCGTATCAGTACGAGTCGGTACCCGGGGCGGCGGCGCACGATGGGAACGTGGTGGTGTTCGACGGCGGCGGGTTGAAATTCATCGAGTACAGCCTCACGGGCGAGCCGCTGCGAGAGATCACGGGGTTGACCGAGGGCATCGACCGCTTTTACTTCACCCCGGCAGGGCAGATCTTGATGTATCGCAAGGGAGCGGGAGACGGTGGCTACCTGGGCCTCTATGACCTCGAACGCAAGGTCTTCGTGCAGTCCTTTGGGACGCGGTCGGAGATCCACGAGATACTGATGATGTACGCATATTCCGGCGGCCTGGCCGTGCGGCGGGATACCGTCTTCTACGCGAGTCCGGCCGAGCCGGCCGTGCATTACGTGGACCTGCGGACGAGGGCGGAGGGCTCTTTCCCTATCCATGACGACGACTTCGCGGCGCCGGAGGTGGAGGACCGTACGCATTCGTTCGATGAGATAAGGAGCATCATGTTCAACTCGAGCCGGGTGCGCGGCGTCTTCGCGCTCGAGGACGTGGTGGTGGCGCAGTTCGAGCACGGGCGATGGGAGGATGGGCGTCGCACCGTGCTGCATGTACTCGAAGGCAACCGCCAGGCCGATGCCTTCCTGATCGACGGGGCGTTGCGCGAACGCCTTGGTGAAGCCGCCCGAACGGCCAAAAGCAACAGTCTTTACTTTATCTCGCAGGAGGAGGACGTCGAGAACGGCGACGTCGTGCGCGTGCTGGAGCGCTGGGAACTCAGGCGTTTGTGAACATAACGTCCTCCGAGGCGACAGGCCGACAGGTGCCGAATGATGCATTACTGGTACGTGATGAGACGGCGGTGCGGGCTGTTCTGGCGCTTATAATCAATGGTCGAGTAGTACAGGGAGTACGGCCTTTAGATGAGTTGGAAAAGCTTGTACTGGAGGCCATGCAATCGCGATGATGTGTGAGGGAAGAAGAGGGGTTGGAGAAGTTCGTCGGGGCGGCGTAGGCGGCAACGGATCTCGACCCGGGGGCGCGGCCGAGGGGCGACAACCTGTTTCGGCACGAGCCCGGGCTTTTTGCGGCACGGAGTTCACGATGGAACGGAGCTCTGACCGGCCTTCCTTCGTGCCTCGTGTACGCACCATGCCCCGGCAATGCCCTTGATGTTTCAGGTTTTCCGTCATATCGTTTCTCACTGCCCGGATCCTTCTTCCGGCCTCTGAAACACCGATGATGCGCGGACGAGCCGGAGAAACAATCGGGAAGGGCATGTGTCTTCAGGTTGCAATCGGGCGAAATCCTTTGACGCTTTGTTGCCTTACGTCTTTTGCTATATTCTTTCCGTCGAAACTCTTCTTTGTGCGCGCGCCGGCATCCGGTAGATTGAACCCATCATTGTATTGAATCCATCATTTGTGGCAGTACATGGAACGCATTTCAGCGACTGAGCCGGGCCGTGCGGGGCGGCGCGGGTTGCGGGGTTGGCACGTGGCGGCGGCGACGCTGGCGCTGTCGGTGACCGGTTTGCTGGGCTATGCCTTCTGGCCGGCGCTCACGGGTGCGGGGGAAGAGGGCGGACGGCCCGACATGGCCAGAGCCGCCGCGCCGCCGGTGACCGTCGAGGCGGTGGTGGCGCGGCCGGTGAACTTCGCGCTGCGGGCCGAGGCCACCGGGACGCTGGCGCCGTGGCGGCTCTCGCTCATCAGCGCCGAGGCGAGCGGGCGTGTGATGCGCCGCCTGGTGAAGGAGGGCGATTATGTGGAAGCCGGCGCGCTCCTGCTTCAACTCGACGACCGGGAGGCCCGGTTGCGCCTGGAGGAGGCGGAGGCGAGCCTGCTCCAGGCGCGGAGCGAGTACGCGGTTCGGCAGACCCGGGACGACGGCGTCCTTCCGCTCGACACGACGCGGCTGGCCGAGGCGCGCAAGGTGTGGGCGGCGGCGCAGACGGCCCGCGCCGAGGGCGCGATCTCGGACGAAGAGCTGGAGACGGCGCGCCGGCGCTATGAGGCGGCTCTGCTGCTGGGCGGGACGATGCGGGAGGCCGTGCGTCGCGTGGTGACGGGGCTGGCCGAGGCCGAACAGCGCGTGGCGCAGGCCCGCCTGCAACTGAGCCGCACCCGGGTCACAGCCCCGTTCGCGGGCCGCGTGGCCGACCTGAAGGTGGAGGTAGGGCAACACGTGTCCCCCGGTCAGGCGCTGCTCACGCTCCTCGACGACCGGCGCATGAAGGTGGAGGTGGACGTGCTCGAGTCGAATCTCGTGCACCTGCGCCGGGGGGCAACGGCGCTCGTGCGCCTGCCCTCGCTGGCCGACACGGTGGTCACGGGCACGATCCACACGATTAACCCCCGCGTCGATACGAAGACCGGCGCGGGGCGGGTGGCGGTGGCGGTGCGCAACCCGAGCGGCCGACTCCTGACCGGTCTCTTTGCCTACGTGGCGCTGGAGACCGGCCGCCTCCCCGGCCGCCTGGTCGTCCCTGCCGAGGCGGTGCTGATGCGGCAGGGACGTTCGCTGGTCTTCGTGGTCCGGAATGGACGGGCGCAGTGGCAATACGTGACCGTCGGCCCGCAGTCGGGAGACTACGTGGCGCTGGAGGACGGCGTCGCGGCGGGCGACACGGTGGCGGTGGCGGGCCATCACGCGCTGGCGCACGACGTGCCCGTGCGGGTGACCGCCGTCCGAACGGCCTATGGAGAAGAGCGGTTGCGGCCGTGAACGGGACGCCCGCTTTCGTCTCCGTGCCCCGGCGAATCGACGCTCAAACGTCTCCCGGCTCCGGCGTTCAACGCTTCAGCGAATCGACCATCGCACGGCCCTTTGTTTCACCGACCTGTGCAAGATGCGAAGCCTGATCAACTGGTGTCTGCATCGTCCCGTCGCTGTGACGGCGCTTGGCCTGATGGTGACGGGCCTGGCCGCGCTTGCCTACGTGCGGCTGCCGGTGGCGCTGTTGCCGGAGCTGCGCTACCCGGCGCTGGCGGTCTGGACGGCGTATCCCGACGTGCCGCCGGAGCGTGTGGAGCGCGCGGTGACCGAGCCGGTGGAGACGGCGGTGGCGGGGGCGGAGGGGCTCACGTCCGTCACGGGGCGCAGCCTGATGGGGGGGAGCCTGGTGGCGCTGCGCTTCGGATGGAACACCGATCTCGACGTGGCGCAGCTCAACGTTCGGGAGCAACTCGACCGGCTGGGCGATGCCTTGCCCGAGGAGGCCGAGCGCCCCGTCGTGCTTCGGGTCGACCCGAGCGAACGCCCGGTGATGTTGCTGGCGATGCGCGGGGGCGCGGTCACCGGCGCCGTGCATCGTGCGCGAGAGAACGAGGGAACGGACGCCGCGAGGGGTCAGGATCTGGTTTCGCTCAAACGGCTCGCGCGCGAGGTGGTGGCCCGCCGCCTCGAACAGCTCGGCGGAGTGGCCCGCGTGCGGGTGACGGGGGGCTTCGATCCCGAAGTGGAGGTCCGGCTCGACGCGGAACGTCTGGCCCGCTATCGCCTCACGGTCGGGCAGGTCGCGGGGGCGCTTCGGGCGGCCAACGTCACGTTGCCCGGGGGTCTGATCCGGCGCGGGCCGTTCCGTTATGCAGTGGAGGTGAGCGGCGCCTTCACCTCGCCGGACGACGTGCGGCTGACCATCGTGGGCTATGCCGGGAAAACGCCCTTGCGCCTGGCTGATGTGGCGACGGTGCGGGCCGGCGTAGCCGAGCGGCGGGGCCTGGTGCGCTTTCAGGGGGAGGAGGCGTTGCTCCTGCTGGTGGAACGCACCGCCGACGCCAACACGGTGGCCACGGCCGAACAGGTGCGGGAAGCGCTGCGCGTGCTCGAAGCCGAGACGCCCGGCGTCCGGCTCGACGTCGTGGTGGACGAGAGCCGCTTCATCCGGCAGGCCATCGACGGGGTGCGGATGGCCGTGATGCTGGGCGGCGCGCTGGCGCTGCTCGTGCTCCTGCTCTTCCTCCGGCGGATCCGGGTCCTGCTGGCGGTGGCCGTGACGGTCCCGCTCTCGCTGGCGCTGGCCCTGATCGGGTTCGAGTGGGCCGGGATCTCACTCAACCTGATCTCGCTGAGCGGGCTGGCGCTCGGGGTAGGGATGCTCGTCGACAACGCCATCGTCGTCACGGAGAACATCGCCCGGCTGCGTGAGCGGGGGCGCTCCGCGCTGGAGGCCGCTCGCGACGGCGCCGCCGAGGTGGCCGGGGCCGTCACGGCCAGCACGTTGACCACCATCGCCGTCTTCGGCCCGCTGGCGATGGTGGAAGGGTTGGCCGGTCGGCTCTTTCGGGATCAGGCCCTGGCCGTCGTTTTTGCCTTGCTGGCCTCGCTGCTGGTGGCGCTGACGGTGGCGCCGGTGCTGGCTCGTAGGGATCCGCGCGTCGGTGCGGCGCGGAGGGCCGGGGGAGGCCGGATCCTGGTCGTCTATGAGCGCATGCTCCGTTGGGCGCTCCACCGCCGGGGGTGGGTGTTGGCGGGGTGCGGTTTCTTGATGGCGGTGGCGGGCGCGCTGGCGTGGCATCTGCCGCGCCGGGTCACACCTCCGACGGCGCACGCGCGGCTGACCGTCCAACTGGCTGCGCCTCCCGGCGCCGATCTGCCGCAGGTGAGCCGGTGGGCCGCTGCTCTGGAGGCCGAGGCCCTTCGCATACCCGGCGTCACCCGCGTCCTGGCGGACCTCGGCGAGCGGGACGAGGCGCGTCTGGATCTGGACCCGCGCCCTGCGTACGAAGGCGTCCTCACCGTGGCGCTGGCCGACACGGCGCGGGCGGATCGGGTGCTGGCGCGCCTGGCGCGGGCGCCCGTCCCGTCCGCGCTGACCGTGGAGGTGCGGCCCGAAAGGAGCCGTCTCGAACAACTTCTGACGCCCGGCGAAGCCGAACTGTGGCTGGATATGCACGCCGACCGGCGGGCCGACGCCGAGGCGGCGGCCGGGATGGTGCTGGAGCGTTTGCGGCCAAGCCCGGCTCTGACCAACGTGCGGCGGGCCTATGCGCAGGAGGCGCCCGCCTATGCGCTGAGCTTCCGGCGGGATCGGATGGCGCGCTTTGGCTTGGAGGCGGGGCGCCTGGCCGAACTGCTGGCGGCGTCGGCGCGCGGGGTCGGCGCCACGGCGCTGCAACGGGTCAACGAAGACGTGCCCATCCGGCTGCGCCTGCCCGATCCCGGCTCGGTGAAAGACCTGCTTCGAACGGAAATCCCCACGGCGGAGGGGCTCAAGCCGCTGGCGCTCTTCGTCGAGGTGGCGCCGGTGTCTCTGCCGGTCTCGTTGCTCCGGGCCGATCAGGCTCCGGTGGTGCGCCTCCTGGCTGACGCCGCGCCGGGAGCCGATCTGGCGGAGGCGCGATCGGCGCTCGAAGCGGCCGTTTCCGAGGGGTTGCCTCCCGGCGTGCGGGCGACCCTCGGCGGAGCCACCGACGCCTTCCACGAAGGCTTGCTGGCGGCCGGGTGGAGCCTGCTCCTGAGCCTCTTCCTCGTCTACCTGATCCTCGCGGCTCAGTTCGAGAGCCTGATCCAGCCGCTGGTGATTCTCATGACCGTGCCGCTGGCGGCGGCGGGCGTCGTCCTGGCGCTGGCCGCCACCGGGCAGTCCGTCAACCTGATGAGTTTGACGGGGATGGTGGTGCTCGTGGGCATCGTCGTCAACGACGCCATCATCAAGGTCGATTTCATCAACCGCCGCCGCGCCGAAGGCATGGCGCTCGAGGCTGCCATCGAGGCCGCCGGGCGCGACCGCGTGCGCCCCATCCTGATGACCACGATCACGACGGTGCTGGGGCTGTTGCCGCTGGCGCTGGGGATCGGCCCCGGCGCCGCGTTGCAGCAGCCGCTGGCGCTGACCGTTATCGGCGGGCTGGTGAGCGCCACCTTGCTGACGCTCATCGTCGTGCCCGTGCTCTACACCTTCACCGCCCGCTTCTCACGCCTGCGACGACCATGACCTCTCGCCCCCCTTCCCGGAAGCGCGTGTGGACCGGCTGGCTGAATCGGCCCGTGGCCGTGTTGTCCTGGGCGTCGGCGCTGTTGGTGGCCGGCCTGTGGGTGGGAACGCGGGTTCCGGTGGAATGGGCGCCGCGTGTGGAATTGCCGGAGGTGCGCATCACGGCGGCGTGGCCGGGGGCGCCGCCCCGTCAGGTGGAGCAGTACGTGACGGCTCCCATCGAACGGGCCGTACAGCGGACGGCGGGCACGGCCCACGTGGAGAGCCTGTCGGAAGAGGGGCGGGCGACGGTTCTGCTTCAGGTGGCGCGCGGGACCTCGATCGGCGCTTACGTGACGCAGGTGCGCGAGGAACTGGGACGGCTCCGCGCCGTGCTGCCGGATCGGGTGCGCCCCCGTCTGACGCGCTCCGTCCCGGAACAGCTGCGCGACCAGCAGGGGTTCATGACGTTGCAACTGGTGGGGCCGCTGGCGCCCGAGGCGCTCCGGAAGCTGGCCGACGAGACGGTGGCCGCGCGCCTGCGCAGCCTGCCGGGCATGGCCGAGGTGCGGGCCGAAGGCGGGCGCCGACAGGAGCTTCGCGTCGTGCTCGACCCGGCCCGCCTGGCGGCCTACGGCCTCGCCCCGGCGGACGTCGGCCCGCGTCTGATCGAGGCGATGCGGGCGCGTAGCTACGGCAGCCTGCGCACGGGACGCAGCGCCACGTTGCTCTTCACCCCGCCGCTCACCGATGTCGAGCGGATCCGGAGGTTGCCGCTGGTGCGGCGCGCCCCCGATGCGGCCCTCGTCCGGCTCTCCGACGTGGCCGAGGTCTCCGTGGCGCCGGCCCCGGCGCGCTCGATCAGCCGGGTGGACGGGCAGCCCGTCGTCACGCTCACGCTCGACCGCAAGCCCGGCAGCCACCTGCTCGCGGTCGCCGACGCGGTGCAGCGGGAGCTCGAGCGCCTGCGGGAACACCTGCCGGATCAGGTGCGCCTGCTCGTGGCGCTGGATCGGAGCGAAGACGTGCGCAAGGAACTGCGCGACCTGGCGGTGCGCGGAGGGCTGGGCTTCGCGTTGCTGATCCTGGTGCTGCTGGCGCTCCTGCAAAGCGTCCGGGCCTGCCTGGCCGTGCTCTTCAGCGTAGCGGTGTCCCTGGCGGCGGCGCTGCTGCTGTTCCGCCCCTTCGGGCTGACGCTCAACCTGATCACGCTGGCGGGGATGGCGCTGGTGGCCGGGTTGCTGGTTGATAACGGCGTGGTGGTGGTCGAGCAACTCATGGCGCAGCGTCGGCGGCTGCGCTCCCTGACGGGGGCGGCCCTCGATGCCGTCGCCACGGGCGAGGCCCTCCGCATGGTCTGGCTGCCCCTGCTCGGCGGCACCCTCACCACAATGGTAGTGGCCCTGCCGCTGGTCTACCTGAGCGGAGAACTGCGGGTGCTCTTCCTTCCCTTCGGCATCCTGATGGCGCTGACGCTCGGCGCTTCACTGGCGGGGGCGGCCCTCGTCGTGCCGGTGCTCGGGCGTTTCCTGCCGCCTCCCCCGCCCCGCTCCCCCCGGCGGTGGGGGCGACGCCTCACAGCGCTGCCCTATCGCCTCGCGGCGCGCTTCCCTCGCCTGACCCTGACGGCGCTCGTGCTGGCGCTGGGGGCGCCGCTGTGGACCTTGCCCGTGCGCATTGCCCCGGACGAAGCGCGGCCCGCCCCGCTCGAACGCCTCGCGAGCCTGTACAACGCGACGCTGGGACACGACCGCGCACAGGACGCCCGCCGTCTCCTCGAAACGGCCCTGGGCGGCGTCAGTCGCCCCTTCTTCAAGAAGACGACCTTCGGACGACGGTGGAACTTCGGGGCGGCGCCCGAGGCGAGGGTGGGCATCACCTTTCCCCCCGGCACCCCCATCGGACGCGCCGACACACTCTTGCAGCGCTTCGAAGCCGCCGCGCTGACCTCCCCCTCCGTGGCCCGGACGGTGGCGCAGGTGACCGAACGCAGTGCGATGCTGCGGGTGCGCTTCACCGAGGCGAGCCTGCGCACTGCCGAGCCGTACCTCGTGCGCGAGCGGCTCATCGGACAGGCGGTGCACATTGCCGGCATGCCGTCGCTCTACGTCTCCGGTCTCCTTCCCGAGGGATACTACAGCGGCAGCGGCGCCGGCGTCTCCGGCTTTCGCATCGAAGCGTACGGGCCCGAATACGAAGGGCTCGAAGCGCTCTGCCAACGGCTGGCCCGGCGGCTCCGCAGCGCCAGCCGGCGCGTCGTTGGGGTCAACTGCGACGTGGACCGCTACGGCCGACCCGACGCCCGTGAAGTGCTCCGGTTCGACTGGACCGCCGAGGCGCAGCAGCGCACCGGGCTGCCCGCCGGGGCTGTGGCGGCGGCGCTGAGGCCGGTCTTCGCCACCCGCTTCCCCCGCTTCTTCGCCCCCGTCGAGGACGAACCCTACCTGCCCGTCCGCATCGAAGTGGCCGGCGCCGGGCAGATCGACGTGACGCGTCTGGCCGCCCGCCCCTTCCCCCTGGCCGACAGCGTGGTGGTGGAGTTGGCCGCGCTCGCGCCCCTGCGCACGGTGAAGACCCCCTCTGCCGTCGAGCGCATCGACCAGCAGTACCGGCGCTACGTGAGCGTCGACTTTCGCGGGCCGTATCGCATGGGCGACCGCCTCATCAAGGGCGTGGTGACGGCCATGCCGCTGCCGCCCGGTTACCGGCTGAAGTACCCCACCTTTGCCTTCTTCGGCGAGGAAGCGCTCAAACGCTCGGTGTCGTGGGTCCTGCCGCTCACCATCGCGCTCGTGTTCCTGATCGCCGCCGTGGTCTTCGAGTCGTGGCGGCTGCCGCTGATCATGCTGCTGAGCCTGCCGGCGGCCGGCATCGGCGTGGCCGTGGGCTTTCTGTGGAGCGGGGCGAACTTCGCCGAGGGCGCCTTCATCGGGCTGGTGCTGCTGGCCGGCATCGCCGTCAACGACAGCCTCCTGCTCCTCGACCGCTTCCGCCGGCTTCGCGCCCGTCGCCCCCACGGCCGGGCCGACTACCTCATCCGCCTGGCCGTGCGCGACCGCCTCCGCCCGATGTGGACCACCACGCTCTCGTCCGTCGTGGCCCTGCTGCCGCTGCTCGTCTTCCCCGACGAAGCCGGCTTCTGGCAGGGCATGGCCGTGACGGTGACGGGCGGCCTGCTCTCGGCCACGCTCCTCATGCCCCCCGCCACCGTAGCCCTGCTGAGCCGCTCGAAACGACCCCGGGCTTCCGGTTTCCCCGAACGTCATGGGATTGAAGACGGCGACGAGCGGGAGATCGCGCTTCGGAACAAGGCGTGAGGCGTGCGCGCGTTTGTGCGTTCAGACGTATGGTCGCTCACTCGACCCTTACGGGCAGTTCCACGAAGCCGGTCTCCGTCTCGATGCGGGCGAGGAACGTCGTCGTCGTGTCCGGGAGGTTGCCCGCGAACACGGTCATGAAGTCCGAGTCTCCGGCGGATACGGCTCCGGCATCAGGCTCGAAAAAGAGGCACGCTTCGTTGTTGCACAGGTCGTCGTTCGAGACGGTCCACGCGAGCGAGCCGGTCCCTTTGTTGAAAATCTCCATCGTGCCGGAATACCGGTTCTCACGGCTGAGGGTGAGCATCTCCGGGCACACTTCGAGGATCGGGGCGACGGCCGTCACGGAGATGGACACGCTGAAGCCGTCCGCGGTGATCTCGGCGAGCGTCTCGCCCCGATAGAGCGTTGCGCCGTTATTGCTGAAGATTTCGACGAGGAAGTTCACCGCGCCGATCTCTACGGTCACGTCGAACGTCTCGGTCGAAGCGTCGGGGTCGAGCGCGCGGCTGAGGATGACCTCGCGCCCGCTCTCCATGGTGACGAACAGGTCGATCTCGTCGAGCGTGGAAAGGCAAGGCGCACGGGGGTGGAGGGCTTCGGCGTGGAGGCTCCCGGCATCAAAGACGATGCGGCTCCGGGCCGTCGCCTCGAACGCCGTGGGCGCCCGGGCGTCGCAGCCGAGGAGCAAGCCTGCCAGCAGGCCGGGGAGAAGGAGGGATCGTGTCATGAGGGGCCTCCGCGTCAGTCGGGAAGGGGGATGAAGACGAGGCCGTCGGCGGTGTCCGGACCGCCCCCGTTGCCGCCGGAAAAGAGCAGGACGGCCCCGCCGATGACGACGGCCGCCGCCGGAAGGAAGAAGGAGGGTTTTTGCCAGAACGGCTTCGGCGACAGGTATTGCCGGTGGAAGTCTGCGAGTCGCCGCCATGCTTCGAGCGAAGAAGCGCCGATGGCCAGCGGCTGCGGGGGTTGCCCCGCGCGCAAGCGCCAGAGCTCATTGTCGCCCACGCCGAGGTCGGGGTAGTCGGGGAAGCGCACGTGACCCTCTTTGAGGTAGAGCAGTCCCCGCGTCGTATCCGCGCCCACCACCACGAGCGCCTCGGTCCCGTCGACGTGCGCGATGGTGCCGCCGGCGCGCACGCTCACGCCGCCGCCGAGCTGTTGGAAGAAGAGCTGGCCTTTTCGAAGCACGAACTCCAGCCCTTTGAGGCGGCGCGGGTCGGGGCCGATCTCGTAGAGGCCTTCCCGCGAAAGCGTGTCCGTCACGACGGCGTCGATGCCGCCGAGCTCGGAGGCGAAGCTGTAGCGCCCCCGCGTGCCGAAGCCGTCGACGTACAGGCCCAGGAGCAGGCCGGACTCCAGCTTCAGGAGGTCCTGGAGCCGCAACGGGTCTCCCTCACTCGCAAAGAAGAGGTTGCCCTGCGAGGAGATGACGGCGCGGCGCGTGGATTGAACCTTCCGGTTGTCTTCATACATCCGCCGAATGTCGCCGACCGGCTGTTGCGCAAAGGCGGTCGCCAGGGGCAGCATCAGCATCCCGAGGCACAGCAGCTTGTGGAGAGATGTTTTCATGATTTTCAGGCCTCATATGCTCCCGATAATAAAAGGGATGAGGTGGGCGGGAGACAGGGTCTTTGGGATCGTTTGGATAGGTTGATTGACCCATCGAAGAAAGCCGCGGATCTCATTCACCCCGGGGGGCGCTCGGCGGGAGTCGAAGTACGGGAATCATGCCGTGATAGCGGAGCGTGCGCACGTCGGTGCGGGAGAGAGACCATATCTTTCGCTCGGAAGGAGCATAGACGAAATAGGTGTCGCCGGTCTCTCGTAAAAGGGCGAGGCGGGTGTCCGCCGGGCGCGCTTCGAGGGGGAGTTCGCCGTAGGTCAGGGAGACCTCGGGGAACTGGTTGGAGGAGAGCAGGATGCCATAGTTGACCGGCAAAAGAGTGACCTGTGTGATCAGGAGCATCATCCCGGCGGCCAGCCACACGAGCTGCCACGGATGCGGCTCCTCGGGCGTCCGGGCGCGGTAGCCGGTGAGCACCCGGTGAAGCCACCACGCCGTCAGCATCGTGAGGAGGAACAGCCAGCCGAGGTACTGCGACGCCCGGATGGTCTCCCCGTCCCGGATCCACCGCGTGAGCGTGTCGGTGCCGACGAGCGAGAGGGCCGTGTGGGGAATCTCCGAGACGGCTCCGGGGGCGGCGAAGAGCAGGTTGTGGACCTCCAGCGCTTGTGTGAGCTGATAGGCCCCGAGGAATTGCACGACGAGAAATGCGGCGAGCCATCCGGGATGCTGCCAGACGTTTCGGAAAAGGGCGGCTCCGCGCTTTCGAAGCGCCGCGACGCCCGCGTCGAGCCGAGAGGGAGCGTCCGCGCTCCGGCTTCGCGCCCGGCGGCGAAGGAGGTAGCCGCCCGCCCACGCCGCGAAGAGCCCCGCACTGACGAAGGGATGCTCCACGAGGAAGTCGATGCCTCGCACGAGGGTCTCCAGGCCGAGGGAGAGGAAGGCGATGCCGAGGAAGATCGGCAGGTAGG
>NZ_JBWOPL010000021.1:0-37558 GCF_056451265.1 Rhodocaloribacter sp.
TCCGCCCCTTTTGATGGGGAGGTGGCCCCGATGGGGTCGTCGGGGTCTTGTCTGCTTGCGTTTGCAGGAGCGGGTCACCGGGCCGTGAACCAACGGTCGAGCACCGGGGCGAAGGCATCGAAGGCGGTTCATGCAGACCTTGGAGTTCCTCCCCTTATGAAGGGGAGGTGGCCCCGAAGGGGTCGGAGGGGTCTTGTCTGCTTGCGTTTGCAGGAGCGGGTCACCGGGCCGTGAACCAACGGTCGAGCACCGGGGCGAAGGCATCGAAGGCGGCATCGCCGGGGAGGACGGCGAGGGCGGCGTGCGGCAAGCGGCGGCGAAGTCGGAGCGCGGCGTCGAAGGGCGCGTCCGCATCGGTGACGGCGAGGAGGGTGGGCGCGGAGAGGCGGTGGAACTCGTCCTCGGAGCGGTCGCGCACGTCCGGGGCATGGAGCGCGAGCCGGGCCGTGCGCTCCGGGTGGCGGCAGGCGAAGCGGAGGACGGCCGGGGCGTCTTCGGCATGGGCGAAGAGGTGCGCGCGGGCGCAGCCGAGGTGCTTGAGCGCGGCGAGGATGGGATCGGGCGAACCGCCAGCGTGCGCGTGCGCGGCGAAGTCGAAGGCGACGACCCGGAAGTGCATCTCGAAGCGCCGGAGGAGCGGGTCGAGGTCGCGGAGTGAAGCGCCGGAGGCGCGGAAGAGCACGACGAGCGCCGGAGCGTCGGGCGCGCCGCACGTGTGCACGGCAAGGGAGCCGCCGCCGAAGGGGACCTCCGTCGTTTCGAGCGGGAGGGCGGCGCTCCGGCAGAACTCGACGAGCACGCCGCCGGTCTCTTTCGGGTGGAGGAAGAAGATGCGTTTGCCGTCCGCGCCGGGACGGGGCGCGTCGGCGAGCGGGTGGAAGCCGACCTCGCGGAGCCGCGCCATCGTCGCTTCGATGTCCTCCACCTCGAAGGCCAGATGGTGGAGCCCCTCGCCGCGCCGGTCGAGGAACTTCGCCACGGGAGAAGCCTTATCGAGCGCCTCGAGCAGTTCGAGCTTGGCCGTCCCCGCGTCGATGAAGTGCGTCCGCACCCCCTCGCGCGCGACCGTCTCCACCTTGTACGGTGCGACGCCGAGCAGCCGCTCGTAAAGCGCTGCCGTCACCGCCGCCTCCCGCACGGCGATGCCGATGTGTTCGAGTCGGGCCATGGTTCGTTCCGGGTGCTCGGGTTAGAGAAGTCGGGATGGCGAATGATACGACGCGCCGCGCATCCGGGCAAAGGCGGAGCGTCGTGGATTCCCCGACACGCCCGGATGGGTTTCTCCCGTAGGAAATCGTATCTTGCCCGGAGTACGTTCGGCGCCACAGGGCAACGACGGCGATCACTTTTCCCCCCAACCGATGACTCTCCGACGGCTGACGCAGGTGGGAATCCTCGCGCTCGCGGTGTTCCTGTGCGCGATGCAGCCCGTCGCGGCGCAGACGGTGGACACGCTTTCGGCGAAAGAGATCGTGCGCCGCGCCGACGAACTGCTCCGCGGCAAGACGATGCAGGGCAAGTACCGCATGACCATCATCCGGCCCGACTGGCAGCGCAGCACCGAGTTCGCGTTCTGGTCCGAAGGCACGGAGAAGTCCTTCATCCGCATTCTGAGCCCTCCGAAGGACCGGGGCGTCGCGTTTCTCAAGATCGGGCGACAGATGTGGCAATACATCCCCCGGATCAACCGCGTCATCAAGATCCCACCCTCGATGATGCTCGAATCGTGGATGGGTTCGGACTTTACGAACGACGACCTGGTGAAAGAGTCGAGCATCGTGGAGGACTACACGCACCGGCTCCTCGGGCGGGAGAAGCTCGGCGGGGACGAGGCCTACGAGATCGAACTCACGCCGAAGCCGGACGCGCCCGTGACGTGGGCGCGCGTGGTGGAGTGGATCCGCGTGAGCGACCTCATCCCCCTCCGGGCCGAGTATTTCAACGAGCGCGGCGAGCACATCCGCACCCTGCGCTTCGCGGATGTCAAAGAGATGGGCGGCCGCAGGCTTCCGGCGCGTATGGAGCTGATCGAGGAGACGAAGCCGGGCCACAAGACGGTTCTTTTGCTTGAAGAGGCCATCTTCGACCGGCCCATCCCTCCGTCGATCTTCAGCCAGGAGAATCTCCGCCGCCGCATGTGACCGGGGCGGGGGACCACCCCGAAGCACGAAGCGCGCATGACCAAACTGTTCAAGCTGGCCTGGCGGAACGTGTGGCGCAACCGTCGCCGCAGCCTCATCACGATGGGGGCGGTGTTCTTTTCGGTGCTGATCATCGCGCTGACGCGCTCGCTTCAGTACGGCACGTACGACGCCGTCGAGTCGTACGCCATCCGTCTCTTCACCGGCGACGCGCAGGTTCAACGGGCCGGGTACCATGAGGATCAGACGCTTTCCTACGCGCTCCGCGAGGACGAGCGGGACTGGGACGCCGTCCTCGGCGCCCGTCCGTGGCTTGAAGCCTATGCCCGGCGGCTGACGGGCTTCGGGCTGGTGAGTTCGGACTCGTCGAGCGCCGGCGCGATGATCGCCGGGGTGGATCCCGAGGCCGAGCCGCACGTGAGCACCTTCCTCCGTAAGATCACCTCGGGCGCGCCGCTGGCCCGGGGCGACGACCACCGCGCGCTCCTCGGCGCGACGCTGGCGAGGAACCTCGACGTGACCGTGGGCGACACGGTGGTGGCGCTCACACAGGGCTATCGAAACGAGATGGGCGCCGACCTCTACGTGGTCAAAGGACTCTTCGAGAGCGGCAGCGCGGAACTGGACCGGAGCACGATGGCGCTCACCCTGCCCGACGCGCGGACGCTCTTTTCCCTGCCGGGCGGCCTGACGGCCATCGCCCTCCGCACCGACGACTTCCGCCGCGCCAAAACCTATGCCGCCGAACTCGCAGCCGTCCTCGACGACGACCGCGTGGTGGTGCTCGACTGGGACACGCTCATGCCCGAACTCCGGCAGATGATCCTCCTCGACAACGTCAGCGGCGCGATCTTTCTTGCCTTCATGCTCATCCTCATCGGCTTCGAGATCTTCAACACCACCATGATGAGCGTGATGGAGCGCGTGCGCGAGTTCGGCATCCTTCAGGCGATGGGAATGAAGCCGGGGCAGATCAGCCTGCTCGTGGTCATGGAACTGCTGATCAAGGTCGCGCTGGCGCTCGCCGTGAGCATGGTCGTCACGGGGGCGCTCATCGCCTACTTCGCCGGGCACCCGATCCCGCTCTCCGAGTCGCTCAAAGAGCTGTACGAGGAGTTTGGCTTCGCGGTGGATGCGCTCGTGTTCTCGGGACGGGCGCGCGTCTTCCTCGAACCGCTCTTCTCGGTGGCCTTCATCGCCGTGGCGGCCATGATCTATCCGGCGGTGCGGGTGTGGCGCTTCTCGCCGGTGGAGGCGCTCCGCCGGGTCTGACGCCAACGTAAGGGCCGAACGATCTCTCGAAGACGGAACCCATGAACATCCTTCTCAAAATCGCGTGGCGAAACGTCTGGCGGAACCCGCGCCGCTCGTGGGTGCTGGTGACGGCCATTGG
Organism: Rhodocaloribacter sp.; assembly: GCF_056451265.1. Classification (NCBI taxonomy): domain Bacteria; kingdom Pseudomonadati; phylum Rhodothermota; class Rhodothermia; order Rhodothermales; family Rhodothermaceae; genus Rhodocaloribacter; species Rhodocaloribacter sp. The sequence continues at coordinate 3,535 of NZ_JBWOPL010000021.1, forward strand.
GGTGGGCATCTTCAGCTTCATCGGCTCGACGACCTTCATGGACGGCTTCGCTTTTCAGATGGTCGATTCGGCGATCGACCTGCAGGGCGGGCACATAGAGATCGGGAAGCGAGGACATCACGACAACCCGACGATCCGTTCGTTCATCGCCGAGCCGGGCGTGGTGGAGGAGGCGCTCGCCGGGCTCGAAGGGGTGCGGTATGCGCCGGAGGTGCGCGCGCCGGGAATGGCCAACAGCCCCGAACAGGCCGCCGGGGTGGTGATCCACGGCGTCGATCCGGTGCGTGAGCCGGACGTGACGGTCATCGCGCGGGCGGTGACGGAGGGGGCGTACCTCTCGGCAGAGGAGGGGGCGAACGAGGTGCTCGTCGGGGCGGCGCTGGCCAAACGGCTGAAGGTGCGCCTCGGCGAAAAGATCGTGCTCATGGCGAACGACCTGCAGAACGACGTGAGCGCCGGTGCGTATCGCGTCGTCGGGCTTTTCCGGACGAACAACACCGAGTTCGACAAGGCGAACGTCTATCTCCACATCGACGAGGCGCGGAGGCTCCTCGGCTACGACGCCGAGGCGGTGACCGTCTTCTCGCTCCGCCTCGACCGGCGCGTGAAGCTCGATCCGCTCGTGGAGATGCTCCGCGCCCGGCTCGAACCCGCCGGCTTCGAAGTGCTCTCGTGGAAAGACCGCTTCCCCATGCTCGTGCTCGCGATGGAGGCGTACGACTATTCGATCGTCATGCTCGTGGTGATCCTCTTCACGGCGGTGGCCTTCACGCTCGTGAACGCCTTCCTCATGGTGATCTTCGAGCGGATCCGTGAGATCGGCATCATGATGGCGAACGGGGCGCGCCCCCGGCAAATCCGCTTCATGCTCTACTTCGAAGCGATCTTTCTCCTGCTGCTCGGCCTCGGCGCGGGAGCGGCCCTCTCGGCGCTCGCGCTCGGATACTGGGTCGTGAACGGGATGGACCTCTCCTCCTTCGCCGCCGGTCTCGGCGCGTACGGCATCGGAACGGTCGTGTATCCGTACTTCGACTGGGGCCACCTCGGCCTCGGATTCCTGCTCATCGTGGTGATGGTCTTCCTGTCCGTGCTCTATCCGGCGTACCGGGCCGGACGTTTCGAAGTCGTGGAGGCCCTCACCTATGTCTGAAAGCACCGACGATTATGTCTGAGAGAACCGAACCCGTGGCGGCGACCGGCGCGGCCGGGGCGGGCGAAGGACCGCTCGTGGCGGCGACCGGGCTCGTCAAAGTCTACCGGGACAAAGAGCACGTGCCCGTTCGGGCGCTCGACGGCGTGGACCTCTTCGTCGAGGAAGGGGAGTTCACCGCCATCGCCGGGCCGTCGGGCTCGGGCAAGACGACGCTCCTGAACATCATCGGGGGGCTGGACCGGCCCACCGAAGGGCGTGTGGTGGTGGCCGGGCGCGACCTCGGGACGATGAGCCGGAGCGAACTGGCGGAGTTCCGGTTGCACAACGTCGGCTTCATCTTTCAGTCGTACAACCTGATCCCGGTGCTCGACGCCGTGGAGAATGCCGAGTTTACGCTGCTCATGCAGGGCGTGCCGGCGAAGGAACGGCGCGAGCGGGTCGTGCGCGAGCTGGCCGACCTCGGCATCGGACCGGAGCTTCTCCATCGACGCCCCGCCGAGCTGAGCGGCGGACAGCAACAGCGTGTGGCCGTGGCGCGCGCGCTCGTCTCCCGCGCCCGCCTCATCCTCGCCGACGAACCGACGGCCAACCTCGACTCGAAGACCGGCGCGCATCTGCTCGACAAGATGAAGGAGATGAACGAAAAGACCGGAGCCACCTTCCTTTTCTCGACCCACGACCCGATGGTGATGGAACGCGCCCGCCGTCTCATCACGCTCCGCGACGGGCGCATCGTGGAGGACCGGCAACGCTCGTGAAAAGCCAACCACCGATGCGCGGCTTCCGCCTTCCCGTCCTGCTCCTCTCGCTCATGCTCGGCCTCGCGACGACGGCGCGCGGGCAGCGCGCCACGCTCTCGGCGCGCGGCTATGCGAAAACCCTCGCCATCCGCTCGCAGTCCTTCTTCACGCACGAAAACTACTTCCTCGACCTCAGCCGCTTCCGCCTGCAGACGCTCGGCGACCTCGGCGCGCGCCTCCACGCCGAAGTCTGGCTCGACTCCGAGGTGCTTGCCGGAAGCTTTCTCGGCACGCCGGACGACGCCTTCCGCCGCGGCCTCGAACGCACCACGCTCTTCGACCTCGACTGGACCGTGGCGGAGGGCGACCGGGTTCGGGTGGAACAGCGGCTCTTCCGGGCCTTCGCCACGGTGTATGCGGGCCGGGCGCAACTCACGGTGGGACGGCAGCGGGTGGCCTGGGGCACGGGCTTCGTATGGACGCCGACGGATCTGCTCAACCCCGTCAGCCCGACGGCCATCGAACGGGAGGAAAAGGAGGGCGTCGATGCCCTCTACGGCGTGGTCTCGCTCGGGGCGCTCTCGCGGGTGGAAGCCGTCGTCGCGCCGGGACGGCGGCACGGGCAGACGAGCGCGGCCGCGCGCCTGAGCGCCACCGCCGGCGAGTACGACGTCGCGCTCATGGGCGGGCGTTTCCGCCGCGCATGGGTCCTCGGCGGTGACTTCGCCGGATACGTCGGGGACGCCGGGCTCCGGGGCGAAGCCGCCTTCACCCGCCCCGACCACGGACGCTCGTACCTCCGCGCCACCGTCAACGCCGACTATAACTTCCCCGGCGGCTATTACGTCTTCGTCGAGCTTCACCACAACGGCGTCGGCGCCCGCGACAGGGCGAAGTACGACCCCGCCGCGCTCCTCGAAGGGGTCATCTTCAACCTCGCGCGCGAGTATGCGGCGGCCTCGGTGTCGAAGAGCATCACGCCGCTCGTCTCGGCCAACCTGTATGCCCTGCAGAACCTCAACGACGGAAGCGGCCTGGCGGGACCGGCCCTCGTGTGGTCCGCCGCCGAAAACCTCGAGGTGTCGCTCAGCGCATACGTTTTCTATGGCGCGCGCGACACCGAGTTCGGCGCCTTCGAGAACGTCTATTTCGGCTCCGTGCAATTTTTCTTTTGAGCGACGGCCAGGCCCTCCCGCGCGAAGATGGGCGCCGAGCGTGGTCGTTCCACGGGAGAGTCATTTCCTGATCGATCCGCTCCATCAAGATTTTCCGAAGCTCGAGATCGGCGAACCTTTTCCCGTCGCATTTGATAAGAGGCTCATGCCTTGAGAAGAGGCCCTCCTCGCGCCAATCCTGCCGGGTCGCACGCATGCGTATTTTCTGAGGGCGCCCTTCGGAAATAGAAGGCCTTTACCCGATGCAAAAACGCAACAGTCCTCAGGCTTGCCTGTGGAGCGACGCACCGAACCACCCCTGACGCCGTGCCGAAAAGAGACCCCCGAAATATCGCCATGGGGGCGAGTTTGCTCATCTCCCTCCTGATGCTCGGGGGGAAGATGACGGCGTATTTCATCACGGGGAGCGCCGCGATCTTCTCCGACGCCATCGAGTCGGTGGTTCACCTCTTCGCGACGGGTTTTGCGGGTTTCAGTCTGTGGTACGCCGTGCGCCCGCCGGATCGGGGACACCCCTACGGGCACGGCAAGATCGCCTATTTTTCCGCCGGGTTCGAGGGCGGCCTGATCCTCATTGCGGCGCTTTCCATCCTCTATTCGGCGACGCTTGCGCTCATCCGGGGTCCGGAGCTCCGGCAACTCAACGTCGGTCTGTGGATCATCGCGGGGCTGACGGCGGTGAACCTCGCGCTCGGGCTGTCGCTGGTGTACGTGGGACGGAAGCACAACAGCCTGGTGCTCGTCTCGAACGGGCAACACGTGCTCACGGACATGTGGACGAGCCTGGGCGTGCTCGTCGGCGTGGAGCTGGTCAAGCTGACGGGGTTCGTCTGGCTCGATCCCGTCGTGGCCATCCTCGTGGCGCTCAACATTCTGTGGACGGCGTTCCGGCTCGTGCGGCGCTCGGTCGCGGGCCTGATGGAGGCCGCCGACCCCGAGGACACAAAGGTGATTCTGGAGGCGCTCGACGAAGCCCGGCGGGAGGGGCTCATCTCCGGCTATCATCAGGTGCGGCACCGCCGCGTGAACGATCAGCTATGGATCGAATGTCACCTGCTCTTTCCGGAGACGATGAGCATCACCGAGGCGCACCGGCGCTCGCACACGGTGGAAGACAACCTGGCGCGGCGCTTCACCGACGGCGAGATCATCTTCACGGCCCACCTCGAGCCGGAGAGTCACGAAGCCGGCCTCCCCGGTGGGCATACGGAGCCTGTCGATCCGCTTCGGTCGGAGCAGGGCGGCTGAGGTGGAGGGATGTGTGGGATGTTTGGGGATATGGGAGAAATGACGGCGAGCCCCTGACGGTGAACGAGTGGGGAATTCAGGGGGCGGGCCGCAGGCTTTCGAACAGGCGGTCGATGCGGGTGAAGAAGGCCCGGGTTTCGGCCTCGTCGGGAAGCGGGGAAAGGCGGGCGGCTTCGTCGAGCAGGGGCTGGAAGGCCGGGCACGAGACGTGCGACGAGAGGTTCGGGGGAGCGCCCGGGCGGGTGTCTCCCTCGCCGAGGACGCCGCCGGGTGGTTCGGGGGGGCGGGCGCTTTCCGCTGCGCGTCTCAGCGCGTCGGCGGCGTCTCCGATCCGACCGCGCTTCCAGGCGAGGTAGCCCGCGAGGACGAGCGCCTCCACGCTTCGCTGGTGAGAGCCGAGCACGGCGTCGAGACGCCGTTCGGCGGCGGCGTCCGCTTCGCGAAGGAGCGCGATCTCGGCCAGACGCAGGGGCGGGCCGGTCTCCTCGGGGTTGATCGCCATGGCCTTTGCGAAGGCGTCCTCGGCGGCTTCGAGGTCGAACACCGGGGCGTCCGGCAGGCAGAGGCTCAGGCGTCCGAGTTGCGCATGGGCGCGGGCGCTTCGCGGGTTCTGCGCCGCCATACGCCGCCACGCCCGGCGGGCTTCGGCGAACCGTCCCGTCTCGGCGAGCGTGCTGCCGAGATAATAACGGGCGTCCTCGTGCCCCTCGTTCAGCGCGAGGGCGGAATCGTACGCAGCGGCGGCTTCCGCATAGCGCCCCGCCATCCGGTGCGCCGTCGCCCGGCGGTACACGGCCCAGAACCGGCGGACGTCCCCGCGATCGGTCCCGGCGGCGGGAGCGGCTTCCGGCGCCGGCGGGGCCTCGTCCCGCGACGACGTCAGGAGGGCCGCCGCAAGCGCGACGACGAGGGCGGAAAGGAGGAGCGCTTTCTTCATCACAGGGCCTCTTCACCTTCGACGAGATGGAGCGTGCGGTTGGCCGGGACGTCCGTGAGGACCTGCCGGAGGCCGGAGGGCCAGCGCACTTCGAGCGTGTCCACCCGGGCCGCATCGCCGAGGCCGAAGTGGACCACGAGGCTGTTTTGCGAGAGGTACGAGCTTTGCGCGCCCACCTGCCGCACCTGCACGACCTCGCCCGCCCGCAGCCGGAGCCGCGCGCCGACGGCCGAGCGGTTGCTTCGCCGCCCCTCCAGGCTGACCTTCAGCCACCGGCGCTCGTTGCCGCCGTCGTTGCGCAGCAGGACGCCGGCGCCGCCGTGGTTGACGATGAAGAGGTCGAGGTCGCCGTCGTCGTCGTAGTCGCCGACGGCGCCGCCGCGCCCCACGTGCGCGGTTCCAAAATACGCGCCGCTCACGGCGGAGACGTCGAAGAAGCCCTCCTTCGGCCCCCGGTTCCAGAAAAGCTGATCCGTCATCGGGATGAGGCGGCGGGGATCGTCCGGCTGCTGGAGCGTGCTCCCGTTGACGACGAAGAGGTCGAGCCGGCCGTCGTGGTCATAGTCGAAGAACGAGGCGCCCCATCCGACGTAGTCGAGGGCGATCTGGCCGAGGCCGTACCGGTCGGCGACGTCCATGAACTGCGCCGGTCTTCCGGGCGTGGGAGCGACGTTGGCGTGGAGGTTGTTGTAAAGCGCGTTCTCCTGCGCGATCCAGTGGGTGACGAACAGGTCCATGTCCGTGTCGCCGTCCCAGTCTCCGGCGGCGATGCCCATCGCGCCGCGATAGTCGGCCACGAGGGCGGGGTGGCTGACGTCCTCGAACGTGCCGTCGCCCCGGTTGTGAAAGAGGACGTTGTCGGAGACGTCGTTGGCCACATAGAGATCGGGCAGGCCGTCCTCGTCCACGTCGACCCAGGCGGCGGAGAGGCTGCGGCCCTCGGGGTTTTCGACGCCGGCGGCCCGGGCCGTCTCGGTGAACGTGCCGTCGCCGTCGTTGTGATAGAGGAGGTTGCGCTCCGGGGCGAAGGACGAGGGGTTGATGCTCGCGGGGGTCTCGGTCTCGTACTGTCGTGAGGTCAACGTGCGGCTGCGGGGATCGTATTGCACGTATCCGGTCACATAGAGGTCGAGGTATCCGTCGCGGTCGTAGTCGGCCCATGCGGCGCCGGCCCAGAAGCCGTTCAGGCCTCCCGTGCCCGCGCGCGCGCTCACGTCGGTGAACGTGCCGTCGCCGTCGTTGTGGAAGAGGGTGTTCTCGCCGTAGGCCGTCGTGAAGAGGTCGAGGCGGCCGTCGTTGTCGTAGTCGCCCCAGGCTGCCGCCATGCCCCATCCCCGGAGGTCGACGCCCGCCTGCGCGCTCACGTCGGTGAACGTGCCGTCGCCGTCGTTTCGGTAGAGGGCATGGTGGGCGGGAGCGGCCGCAAGGTCTTCCTTCGAGCGGGTGAGCGGCCCGGCGATGTTGACGACGTAGAGGTCGAGGTCCCCGTCGCCGTCATAATCGCCCCAGGCTGCGCCGGAGCCCATGTCTTCGGGAAGCTGGCTCGACCGCTCGCCGTCGAAGTGGCGGAAGGCGATGCCCGCCTCGCGCGTCACGTCCGTGAACGTCACGCGCGGATAATCTTCGGGCAAGGCGCGCTCGAGCGTAGCCGTCAACCCTTCCACGCGCTCGCCCGGTCTGTACGGCTCCGAAGGCGTCGAGCGGCTCCAGAGCGCCGCCGCCGCCACGGCCAGAAAAAAGGCGCTCGACACCAGGGTCCAGGCGAGCTGACGCTTCCGCCGGGGCAGGTTGGCAAACATGGTCATTCGTCGACGATGGTGATCGTCCGGACGTCGGAAGACAACTCCGTGACGGGAGCGGTGATGCCGGAATCCGGACCGAAGAGTTCATTGAGCAAGAACTGGTCGATCTTCCGGTACAGGAGCCGGGCCGTGACGGTCAGTTCGGTCCTCGGCTCGTCCGGCGCGGCGAACGAGACGGTGCGTGTGATCGGCGGCTCCTCGCCTTTTTCGCCGACGGCGCCGGGGCACGAGAACACGAACTGCGCCTGATCGGAGAAGCCGGGGAAGAGGGCCCTGCGGTAGCGGACGCCCACCATCTCCCAGAGGTTGTGCCGGTCGATGAGGTTGCCGTACTGATCGACGGGTTCGGCTTTGAACATGAACGTGCCGGGGTTGATGAAGTGGCGGTCGTCGCGGCGTCCGGAGGCGAAGACCGTGCGGCCTTCGGCGTCGGTGACGGTCACTTCGAGCCACGCCTGGATGATGTCGAGCGGGCCGGTGGGGAAGTCGTGGCCGGTTTTGTTGTTCGTGATGACGACCTTGACGGGGATCTCCTCGCCCGGCTTCACCCGCTCCGGCGTCGTCACCTCGACCGGCACGGCGCTTCCCTCTTTCCACTTGTCGGCGATCTCGGGGATGTCGATCTCGCCCCGCATCCATTTTTCGGTGAGGGCGACGTGCTCCTCCGCGCCCGGGAGCTCGAGATGGACGGGAATGAACTGGTTGGCTCCGAGGAACCGGTGGCTGCGGTGCTTGCCGTCGTCCGTGGTGCGGTTATAGTCGAGGTCGTCGCCCCGGGCGGGGTCGTTCGAGTCGGTCAGGGGCATGTGGCACTCCCGGCACTCGATCGTCGTCTGCGGGTCGCCGGGGTGGTTCCACCGGCTCTTGCGCCAGTTGTCGTACTGGTTCTGGAGCTGCACCCATCCCACATTGTTGATCTCCTCGTCGATGAACTGCTTGTGGCAGGCCGCGCAAAACTCGGGGCTTTTGAAGAGCTTGTGCTGAAGGCTCTCGACGTGCTGTTTCGGATAGGCGCGGATGAGGAAGTCGGTCACCATCTGCGCCGGACGTTCGTCGCTGAGTTCGAAGAGATAGCGCTCCGGCTGGTCGAGTGTATAGTTGGCGTTGCCCTTGACGTCGGTTTTCTTGATGGCATGGCAGGTGATGCACGAGATGCCCTCGTCGAAGCCGATCGGGTTGGTGAGGTCGTCGCGGAACAGGTTTTTCGTGCCGGAGAAAAGCGAGATGGGATCGTGGCACCCCCCGCAATAGCGCGTGGACTCGGGGCCGTTCTGTTCGCCCATGGTTTTCTGGACCGCGCGGAAGGCGGGATCCATGGCGGAGTACCGGTGCGCGCTGACGGCCCATTCGTCGTAGATCTCGGCGTGGCACCCCGATCGCCCGCACGAGGCGGAGCCGCCCATCGAGCGCGCATCGAAGGCGTCGCCGGTGCTGGTTTGCGCCAGGCTCGGGGCGAAGGGGCGGTCGGCGCCGTACAGGTAGTTGTAGTCGTCCGGGAGGGCATTGTGCAGGCGCGGCGGCCGGTAGGCGAGCGCGAGCAGCGCGAGCCCGGCGAAGAGCCCGGCGGTGAGCAGGGCGGTGTTCCGACCGTAGGCGCGCTGGGCCTCGAGAATGGGGCGGATGGCGCGCGTTCCCCGGGCTTTTCGGTTGCGGAAGACGATCAGGAGGACGTGCGGAAGCGCCGCCGCCAGAAGCGCGAACGTGGCGACGACGTGCGTCAGGTCCCACCCGTAACCGATGCGTGTGCCGAAGAGCGCCTGGACGGTCAGCGCCAGCCCGGAGACCACCGCCGTCACCGTCGCCGCCATGGAGAAGTAGCCGGTGAGCTTGATGTGCGTCATCGGCGCGCGGCGGTATCGCTGCCAGTGCCGAAGCTGATACCACACAAAAGGCAGGAGCAGGACCAGCCCGGCAATCGTGTGCAAGAGAACCTGCCACTGGTTCGGCACGCTGAACGGGAGCAGGTACAGGGAAAGACCGGAGAGGGTCTCGAAGGCGAGCAGCCCGGCTACGACGAAGGCGAGACGCCGCCTCCACTCGCGCGCTCTGGGAGGGGAGGGAGAGGACTCCATACGAACGACGATTTAGGAGTGATTTGTACTAAATATAGACTTGCCCCCTTCGTCGATCAAGGCGTCACCGGGTGAATCCTCGGGGGATTTGCTCGTGGAGCGCGCGCGCCTCGTCAGAAAAAGGGGGACGGGAACACGGAAAAAAGCCTTCGCTGTAGTACCTTGGGACATCTCCCTTTCTCACCTTCTCTTCGGAGACAACCGCCATGGTTCTCTCGAAAAGCGCCGAATACGGTCTACGCGCCATGCTCTACCTGGTCACGCTGGAGCGCGATTCGTACGTGTCGCTTCGCGAAATCGGGGAGGAACTGGGGATCTCAACGTCGTTTCTGACGAAGATTTTCCAGAAGTTGACGAAGGAAGGGATTTTGCGCTCTTCGCGGGGGCCTTTAGGCGGGGTGGCGCCGGCGCGTCCGGCGGAGGAGATCAGCCTGCGTGAGATCGTCGTGGCCATCGACGGGCCGGAACTCTTCACGGAATGCGTGCTCGGGTTGCCGGGATGCGGGGAGCAGAACCCTTGCCCGATGCATGCCGCGTGGGCGGAGGTGCGGAGCCGGCTCGAGCGTATGTTCGATTCGGAGACGCTCGCGGAGTTGAGCGCCCGCATCAAAGCGGAGGATTTGCGCCTCGCGTTCCACGGGTAGGGCTGCGCGGTCCTACGTTTTCCCGGGAGATTCTTTGCCCTCGTCCTCGCCGGGGCGTAGTTTCGGTCGTTATGCCTGCACAACGGATCGCCGTCATAGGGGGAACTGCGTCGGGTCCGGCCGCCGCCGCTCAGGCGAAGCGGACCGACCCGGGCGCCGAGGTCGTGCTCTTCGAGCAGGGGCCGCACATCTCGTACGGCGCGTGCGAGATGCCCTATTTCGTGGCCGGCGAGATCGAGGATGAGAAACGGCTGATCAAGCTGACGCCGGAGCGCTTCGAGGAGACGCGCGGCGGCCGGGTGCTCGTCCGTCACCGCGTGGTCGCCCTGGATCCGCCCCGCAACCGCCTGACGGTGGAGGACCTGGCAACGGGCGAGGTGCGCCGGGAGCGGTTCGACAAGTTCATCCTCGCCCTCGGCGCGCGCCCCCTGCTGCCCGAACTCGACGGCCTCGACGCGCCGAACGTCTTCCCGTTCCGCACGCTCGAAGATGCCGCCGCCCTCCGCGCCTATCTCGACGAGCACGCCGTCGGACACGCCGTCGTCTTCGGGGGGGGCTACATCGGGATGGAGATCGCCGAGGCCTTGCGTGCTCGGGAGGTTCGCGTGACGATCCTCGAGCCGGGGCCGGGCGTGCTTCACGCCTACCTCGACGACGACCTTCGCCCGCTCGTCGAAGCGGTGCTTCAGCGGCGCGGCGTCGTGGTGCGGCGGGAACGGGCCGTCGCCCTCGATCACCACCCGGGCGGGACCGTCCGCGCCGTGCGCACCGACCGGGGCGAGCGCATCGGGTGCGGGCTCATCGTCGTGGCGATGGGCATCGTGCCGAACACGGAGCTTGCCGCGGGCGCGCGCATCCGCACCGGCGAGACGGGCGCCCTCGCCGTCGATGCGCAGATGCGGACGAACCTGCCCAACGTATGGGCCTGCGGCGACTGTGTGGAGGTGGAGCGCGTCATCGACCGGAAGAAAGTGTACGCGCCGCTCTCGCCGACGGCTTTTCGCACGGCGCGCGTGGCCGGGCACAATGCCGCGCGCCGGGGACGGGGCCGCCCGACGCGCTTTCCCGGCGTCACCGGCGCTTCGGCGGTGCGGGTCTTCGAACTCGAGGTGGCGGCGGTGGGACTGCGCCTCCGCGAGGCCCAAGCCGCCGGGTTCGACGCTTTCGCCGCCACGATCCGGCACGTGTCGCGGGGATCTTCCATGCCCGGCGCGAAGCCGGTGCACGTGCGGCTCGTCGTCGAGCGTGGGCGCGGGCGGCTGCTCGGGGCCGAACTCGTCGGCGAGGACGGGGCGGCGCTTCGGGCAGACGTGCTCGTGCCGCTCATCCGGGAGGGCGCCACGGTGGCGCGCCTCCGCGACCTCGACCTCATCTATACGCCTCCCTTTGCCCCGCCCCTCGATCCCTTGATCGTGGCCGCCCATGAGGCCGCCAAGCGCCTGCGGCCATAGTCGCCTCCCGCTTTTTCCCCCGGCTTCCGGGCCCGCGCCCCGGTCCCTCTCATCGGGGCTTTGTCAAAAACCGCACACAAGGTCCTTCCCATGCGGGCGGAAACCGAAGCTTCCCGTCGGTAAAACCAGGATTTCGCGCGTTCGAGGGCATGGCAACCTCGCCCCTGCCGTTTCGCGGCCCTGGCATCTATCCAATGGGCCAGGGCGGTATCGAAGCCCGAGTTCGGCGTCGATGGAAGAGCAGGAAGCTCTTCGGAAATGCTGAGATGTGATAATATTGTAACGCATTCCGGCAATCTTACCACCCGTCCCGGGCGAGTCGTTAAGAAGTTGTAACGAAGCGCCGATAGACGGTGCAGGTCACCGTCTATACCTGAGCATGCCACATACTTATGTGAGGTGCGGTGCTGTGTTTTTACAGATTCGAGGACTTTCCTGGAATCCGGCTCCCCGTTTCATGCATGCCTTTGCATAGGATTGATCGCTCCGGTTGTCGCGGGGCTTCACACAGGTATGTTATTGTCCTGCCAGGCGCATCCCCTTTAATTAATGCGGAATGTGTTATGAGCAGTATGCGTCGAAATCAGTCACCCTAACAGCAACGAGCAATAAAAAAATGGCGACACACACACATGTATCCGGCGCCTCAAAGGCGCTGAATCTGACGAGGCGTCTTTTTGTAGTGGCGGGTCTGATCGGATTTCTAACGGGTTGTGAAGTATCGAACACCTTTTTTACGAATCCGAACGCTTCGAGTGAGCTGGATCAGGAGTTGGAAGCCGTGCTGGCCGATGCTTCGGGCGGAGCCGGTATGGAGTACTTCCAGTTGCCGGGCAGCACCGAACTGAGCAAGATCCCTCAGGATCCCAAAAACCCGCTGACGCCGATCAAGGTGGAGCTGGGTAAGTTGCTTTTCCACGAGACGGCGCTGGCTACGAATCCCCGCAATAGTAAATCTATGGAGATGTACTCGTGCGCGGGTTGCCATCATGCCGCTGCCGGGTTCCAGGCCGGGCGCATGCAGGGCATCTCGGAAGGTGGGATGGGCTTCGGCATTCGGGGGGAGGCCCGGGTTCCCGATCCGGACTATGCGCCCGAAGACCTCGACGTGCAGCCGATTCGCACGCCCACGTCTCTGAATACGGCCTATCAGGAAGTCATGCTCTGGAACGGGCAGTTCGGCACCACGGGCCCGAACGAGGGAACGGAGGCGGTGTGGTCCAACGCGGAGCATCACCCGACCAACGTAAACTTCCTCGGTTATCAGGGACTCGAAGTGCAGGCTATCGCGGGGCTTTCGGTGCATCGTTTGGACCTCGTCGAGGAATCGATGGTGGCTACCGATCCGACCTACGTAGCGATGTTCGCGGAAGCCTTCCCCGGCATGCCGATTGACCGTGAGACCGCCGGGCTGGCCATCGGGGCCTACGAACGCACGCTTCTGGCGAACGCTTCGCCGTGGCAGCGCTGGCTGCGCGGGAAGAAGAACGCCATGACCGATCAGGAGAAGCGCGGCGCCCAGATCTTCTTTGGGAAAGCCCAGTGCGCCGACTGCCACACCGGCCCGGCCCTGAGTTCGATGACATTCTATGCCCTTGGTATGGCAGATCTCGACCCGAACTCGCCCGATGTCAACGGCAACGTTGCCGATCTGGTCGAGACCGCCGGACTCGGACGGGCCAGCTTCACGCTCGATCCGGCAGACAACTACAAATTCAAGACGCCCCAGATCTACAACCTGCTCGACTCGCCCTTCTACGGGCACGGGGGCACGTTCAATTCCGTGCGCGAGGTGATCGAGTACAAGAATGCGGCCATCCCGGACAAGGACGTCGGAAGCCAGCTTGCCGAGCAGTTCCAGCCGCTTGGGCTGACGGAAAGCGAGATCGACGATCTTACGGCCTTTGTGGAAAACGCGCTTTACGATCCGGAGTTGATGCGGTACGTGCCGGATGCGCTGCCTTCGGGCAACTGCTTCCCGTTCAATGATCCGCAGGCGCGCATCGACCTGGGATGCGATAACTAAAACGATCCTGACCCCATGGTTCTACAAACCCCTCGTCCGTTTCGGGCGAGGGGTTTTTTCATGGGCGGAAGGGGCGAGGAATCGTCAGGGGCGAGGGCGGGGCCGAAGGCCGTGGCGAAGGGCCAGCGCCACCGCCTCGTTCCGGGAATGCACCTCCATCTTCTCGTACAGCTTCTTGATGTGAGAGCGGACCGTGTCCACGCTGATCTCAAGGGATCGGGCGAGTCCCTTGTACGTCAGCCCGTCTACGAGCCCGTGGAGAATGTCCATCTCGCGCGGGGTGAGGTTGTATTCCCGGCAGGGGGAGGTGTGGGTGGTCTGCAGTTCGCGGAGCACGAAGCGGGCGATCGGGCCGGAGAGGGGGCTGCCGCCGGCGCGGACGTCGCGAATGGCCTGCATGAGCTCGGCGGGCGGCGTGTTTTTGATGAGGTAGCCCGTGGCCCCGGCGTGGATGGCCTGAAGGATGGAGTCGGCGTCCTCGAACATGGTCAACATCAGCACCTGCGCGTGCGGCCAGTGCGCGGTAAGGTGACGGGTGCACTCGATGCCGGACATACCGGGAAGCCCGATGTCCATCAAGATGACGGCGCGGTCGGGCGGCGGCGTCTGACGCCAGGCTTCCAGGGCGGCTTCGCACGAGCCGTAGCTTCCGGCGCAGACAAAGCCCGGCGTCGATTCGATCATCCATTGCAGGCCCTCACGCAACTGCTCGTCGTCTTCGACGATGAGCACGGGGATGGGGGTGGTGTCGGGAGAGGGCTTCATAGCTCAGGTCTGGGGCGAGCCCGGGTGGCGTTCTCGCAAATGCCGGCGTCAAGACCGGACGGGCTCGGAGGCCTCGGGAGTCTCAAGCGACAAGCCGTCTCACACCCACGGTCGATCTATATTCGCGGCGGCAACGAACGGAGCATGCTTGCGTCAAAAATGGTATGACGCTCCGAAATCAATATACCCCATATCGGGCGCGAGTGTGGCGACGATGTGGCAAAGTAGAGGCTGGTCGCAGGTCCCCGGCGTCTGCTCATTTCATGATCTCCGCCGCATTCGAAGACGCTCGAAGGAAGAAGGATTATTAAGCCTCGGTTCGCCGATTATGTTCCGAACGATGTTTTCCCTCGTCGTGGTTGGCGCCGGTCTCTTCCCGCCGGCTCGTGCGGAAGCGCAGCCGCGCACGGCGGCGGCATGGAAGCCGATCCTCTTTCATGAGGGTGTGCGCTTCGAGTGCCTTTTCTATCGCGCGGCGGACAACGCGAATAACGGCATCGTCGTCAAACCGACAAACCACAACGTCTATCCGGTCCACGATGCCTTCAAGGTGGTTTTTCGCTCCGGGGAGGCGGTGCGCGTCGAGGCGGTCGAGGGAGATCTGGAGGCGAAGGAAATCAAGACGGGTGCGCGCGCAGGGCTGTTCCGGGCGCCCTTCAAGGATGGACGGGCTATCGGAGAACTCGGGCTGCGGGGGGGGCGGATCACCCGCCGTGAGCAGAACGAGCGACGCCGTGACGTGCGCGGGTCCGGCCACGGGCCGTCCATTGGGAAATGAAAGCGGCGTTTGACGTATATTCGAGGGTCCCTTTCACGAAATGCCTGACGGGTCTATGGCGGAGCACAGCGGGCGATCCTTCAGCGAGGAGCAGGTTCGCGCCATCATCAGCGGGGCGATACGGCGGCAGGAGGCCGCGCGGAAGGTCGCCGACACCGACGGGCTCACGCTCGAAGAAATTCGCCGTCTGGCGGCAGAGGTCGGCATTGACCCGAAGTACGTGGTCGCGGCGGCTTCCGAACTGGAAGAGGCGGACGAGGAGACGTCCGCCGCCCGGCTTCTGGGCGGGCCGCTGAAGGTGTCCTACGAACGGTTCGTCGAAGGGCGCCTGTCCGAAGCAGGCATCGCCGCCATGGTCCGCGAGATCCGGAGCACCCTCCGCCAGTACCGGGGCAACCTCGAAGTGCTCGGCGCTTCCTTCGACTGGGTTTCTCCTCAGAATTCGGGTGAGGATCTGCTCGTTCAGGCGCAGAGCGAAGACGGCCACACGCGCATTTACGTCTCCCAGAAATTTGCCGCGTGGGCGTTCCTCTCGTATTTCCTGCTCGCGGTTCTTCTGACGCTTGGCATAATTTTAAGCGTGACGGCGCCGTCCTCCGTGGCCTTCGCCGCGCTGGCCGGGCTCGCGGCGCTTCTGTTCGTTTCACGCTTCACGTTCAGGATGATCACGCGGAAGCGGAGCGAGAAGCTGCGCAAGCTCGCCGACCGTCTCGAGGCCATCGCCGCCGAACACGCGGTCTCGTCCGAAGCCGCCTCGTCCGAAGTCGCCTCGTCCGAAGCCGCTCCGGCCCGAAGCGTCGAGCCGTCGCCGCCGCTCCTCGACCTCTCCGAGGCGCCCGGGCCCGAGGACGAAGGGCTCCCGCCCCGGCGTCGCCGCGACGGCTCCGAGCGGAGCGCCTGACGCCGTCCGTTAACCGGATCTTCCCGGAACGCCCCGTCGCGTCCTTCCGTTGAAGCCGAACTTCGCGTAAACCCGGGCCTTTCAACCACTTTTCCCCAGAACACGATGAGCAAGCACGGACGGGTGCTCGTAGCCATGAGCGGCGGCGTCGATTCGTCGGTGGCGGCGGTATTGTTGCGTGAAGAGGGCTACGAGGTCGTCGGCATCACGATGAAGACGTGGGACTATGCGACGAGCGGCGGACGCTCCGGAAAGGAGGTGGGCTGCTGTACGCTCGAGTCGATGAACGACGCCCGCGCCGTGGCGCTCGCGCACGACTTCACGCACTTCATCGTCGACATCCGCGAGGAGTTCGGCGACTGGGTCATCGAGCGCTTCACGGAAGAGTATCTGGCCGGGCGCACGCCGAACCCGTGTGTGCTGTGCAATACCCACATCAAGTGGGCGGCCCTCCTTCGCCGCGCCGACGCGCTCGGATGCGCGCACATCGCCACGGGGCATTATGCGCGCCTCCGCTTCGATGAAGCCCTCGGGCGGCACGTGCTCATGCGCGGCCTCGACGCGAACAAGGATCAGAGCTATGCGCTGTGGGGCGTGGCCCAGAAACACTTCGCCCGCACGCTGTTCCCTCTCGGCACGTATACGAAACCCGAGATCCGACGCATGGCCGCCGACTTCGGCCTCCTCCGCGTCGCCGACAAGCCGGACTCGTACGAGATCTGCTTCGTCCCGGACAACGACTACCGCCGCTTCCTCCGCGACCGCGTGCCGGATCTCGACGCGCGCATCGGCGAGGGGAACTTCGTCCGCAAGGACGGAACGGTCGTCGGGCGGCACCGGGGCTATCCGTACTATACCATCGGCCAGCGTCACGGGCTCGACCTCGCGCTCGGCTTCCCCGTCTACGTCACCCACATCGACCCCGCGACGAACACCCTCACCGTGGGGCCGCGCGAAGAGCTGATGCGGCAGACCCTCACGGCGCGCGGGCTCAACCTCATCAAATACCCCGATCTCTCGGAAGAGCGACCCGCCGTGGGGAAGATCCGGTACAAGGACGAAGGCGCGCCATGCCTTGCGCGGCAGACGGGCGACGACGAGATGGAGGTCGTCTTTGCCGAACCGCGTCGCGCCCTCACGCCGGGGCAGGCGCTCGTGCTCTATGAGGCCGACGACGTGCTCGGCGGCGGTTGGATCCACACCGTAGGCGAGACCGTCGAGGCGGCGTGAGTCATTTCCCCGAAACGCCCGTCGCCGCGCGTCCGTCCACGAGGGGCAGGCTGACGAGGTTGGCGAACATCGCGTACACGCCGGGATGGAACCGCTTGAGTTGCCGGTACCACACGAGCGCGGTATAGAGGTACGTCCCTTCGCCGTATCGGGCGAGGAGCGTGGAGCCCCGGAGCGGCGGTTCACCGGGATCGTTCATCTCGAAGAGTTCCACGTATGCCGGGTCGTATTCGCGGGGGAAATACAGCCCGCGCTCCTGCGCCCATCCGTCCCACGTCGCCCCGGTGATCTCGTTCGGCGCGTGAAAGAGCGGCAACTCGGGGTGGAGCACCGTCACGGGCGCGTCCTCCCGCGTGACGCGGTCGCGACTGAGATGGATCGGGTACGGAGCGAAATTGCCGGGGTTTTTCCGGCTCCGGTCGAAGGGGTCGGCGTTCTCGGGGTTCCACTCGAAGGTTTTCTGATAGTTGACGATGAGGTGTCCGCCGCGCCGGACCCAATCGAGGAGGCGGGCATTGTGGGCGCGGAGGTCGGGGCGGACGAGGTACGCGCGGATGTCGACGACGATGGTGTGGAGGTCGTCGAAGTCGCCGTGGGCGAGGGCGAGTGAGTCGAGCATGACGTACGAGACGCCGAGTTCGGCGAGGGCTTTTTCGAGCGTGTCGTCATAGCTTCGCACGACGCCGACCCGGAGCCCCGGCGCGACGGCGGCCTCGAAGACGCGCCCCTGAAGCTGCGCGTGGGCGGGCTCGGGCGGTCGCACGGCGGCGTCGGGGAGGGCCGTGAGCGTGATCGTATAATCGCCGTGGGCGAGTTCGTCGGGGAGGTTGAGCGCGAGGTTGGTGTCGGCGCGGCCGGCGGCGTCGGACGTGAGCGTGATCCGCGTCTCGTGCACGACGACCCCGTCGGCGTCGCGCGTGACGGCGGCCTCGAGCGTGAGGCGCTCGGTCACGGGGTCGAAGACGCGGATGCGCAGCGGGATCGTGTTCGCTCCGGGGCGGAGGCGCACGACGTCGTCCACGGCTTCGACGAACACCGGCGGCGCGACTTCGAGCGGCAGATAGCCCGCCGCGACGGGCGTGTCCGAATCCGCTCGATAGAGCGCATAGACGACGGGCGGATGGTTGAGGAAACGCTCATATTGATACACCTTCTTCGGCGTCGTCGGGAGGGCGTCGGGCCGGATCCTGAGGCGGGCGCTTCCGGGCGCCTCGCCGGAGAGGACGAGCGTCGTGTCGACGGCCCCGGAGAATTTCCACCGCACGGAGCGGTCGGGGAGGGGGGCGGCGTCCCACCGGATCGTGACGCGTTGACCCGGCACGGCCGCGTCGTCGTCGAGGGTGAAGGCGCCGTCGGGGAGGGCGGGCACGCGCCCGGCGTCGATGTGGTACGAGAGGTCCGGGCGGGCGGCGTGGTTCGGCGGGAGGTTCGCGGCGAGGTCGTCGGCGGCGAGCGGGGCGTCGGTGGCCGAGCGGATGAGTCGGAAATACGTGGTGTCCCCCCGCAGGCGGCTCGCGAACTGTCCCATGCCCTGCGAGGCATGCTCCATGATGGCGGCGACGGCGCGCTCATAGTAGGGCTTGCCCGTCTCGGGATCGACCGCGCCCACGGGCAGCGCCACATCGTACGCGCCGTCGGCCGGACCGCGCCACAGACGCCAGAAAAGGCGTTTCGGTTGCCACAGGTCCACCCCTTCCTCTTCGAGCTGTTCGGGGTGATACGACGGGTCGGCGGCGAGCGTGAAGGCGTCGTATCCCGCGATCCCGACGGCCTGATGCTGCCCGTGCTGCCGGCGGGGGCCGACGGTGAGGGTGTCGTGGTTCGTGAAGAGGACGTCGGGTTTGAGCTTTCGGATGAGGTAGACGAGGCGAGCCGTCACGTGGTCGCGCCCGCCCCACTTCTCGAAGGCCTCGGCGGCGTGCTTCGAATATCCGAAGTCGTAGAAATTGAGGAAGAAGACCTGGGTGCCGAGGTGACGGGCCGCCCGTTCGGTCTCGGCGGTGCGGATCGCGCCGAGGGCCTCGTAGAGCTCCGGCCCGATCTCGTTCTGTCCGCCCTCGCCCCGCGTGAAGATGACGCTGTAGGCGACGGCGTTCCGGGCGTGGCGGTAATACGTGAGCGTGCGCCCGTCCTCGTCGTCGGGGTGGGCGGCGAGGTTCATCACCACGAGGGGGGCGGCGGGCTGCGCGTGCGCCGCGCCGATCAGGAGCGCGGTGAGGAAAAGGAAGACGGAGCGAATGCGGAGATGAAGCATGACCTTCTCGAATGGAACCCCTATTTTTGTGGGCCGCGAACAACCTCTGAGTATACGCCGCACCTTTCCTTCATACAATGCCCCCCCAATTCCCATGCATGATTCCGAAAAGGCCTTCCTCTTCGAGCTTTTAGATACCCCGAGCCCTTCCGGTTTCGAGGCGGCCGGTCAGCGTGTGTGGGCCGGGCACGTGCGCGCTTTCGCCGACGCCGTCGAGAGCGACCCTTACGGCAATACGTGGGCCACGCTCCACGGAACCGCCGCCGACGCGCCCCGCCTCATGCTCGAAGCCCACGCCGACGAGATCGGCTTCATGATCAACCACGTCACGGACGAAGGCTTCCTCCGCATCGTCCGCATCGGCGGCTCCGACCGGGCCATCGCGCGGGGGCGGCGCGTCCGCATCCTCGGCGACCGGGGCGAGGTGCACGGCGTCATCGGCAATACGGCCATTCATCTCCGGGACTCGAAGGACGAGAAAGCGCCCGAATGGCACGAGCTTTTCATCGACATCGGGGCGAAGAGCCGGGCGGAGGTGGCCGAGTGGGGCCTGCGGGTGGGGCATCCGGCCGTCTATGCCGGGTCGGCCGAGGAACTGACGTCGGCGCGGCTCATCGGTCGGGCGCTCGACAACCGCATCGGCGGCTTCATCATCGCCCGCGTGCTCGCCCGCCTCGCCGAAAGTATGCCGCCCGCCGCGACGGTGTATGCGGTCAATGCCGTTCAGGAGGAGATCGGCGGCAACGGCGCCCGCATGGTCACGTACCGCCTCCGGCCCGACGTGGCCGTCGTCCTCGACGTGACGCATGCCACCGACTCGCCGGCCATCGAGAAGGCGAAGCACGGAGCGGTGATCCTCGGCGGCGGCCCCACGGTCACGCACGGCACGGCGAACCATCCGAAGGTGGTCGAGCGGCTCATCGCCGTGGCCGAAGCCGAGGAGATCCCGCTTCAGCACGAAGCCTCGTCCCGGTACACCGGCACCGACACGGACGACGTGTACGTCTCCCGCGCAGGCGTGCCGAGCGCGCTCGTCTCCCTGCCGATGCGCTACATGCACTCGCCCATCGAGATGGTGGACCTCGACGACGTGGAGCGATGCATCCGTCTGCTGACGGCCTTCGCCCGTTCCGTCCGCGCCGACGACGCGTTCCGTGTGGAGATCTGATCGATCCCCTATTCGAGTTTGACGAACGTGAGGCTGTCGGCGGCGAGGATGACGTCGGGATACGTGCCGGCATAGGCGTAATAGACGTAATCGCCCGCATCGGCATTGCCGGGGAGGGCCTGTGTATGTCGGGGGAGCACGCTCTCGCCGGGCGCGAGCGACACGTCCACCGCGTCGATCCCGAACTTCTCTCCTCCATCGGGTTTCGTCATCATGGTCCAATACTGAACGTCGAGCGTGGCCGAGGTGAGGTTCTCGACCATGACGCGGAACTGGAATGAGCCGCCCTCGGGGGGGATTGCGATGGGGTCGTCGCGCGTCGTGAGCGCGACGGCGACTTCAGGCGAAGCCGCGAGGAACCACGGCGTCGTGAGCGGCGAGGTGGAGAAGAAGTCCATGAGGAGACCGGCTTCCTGATCTTCTCCTTTCCGGGAGAGGTGTCCGCCGCCCTCGTCAAAGTGATCCCGGGGCCACGAGAGGCCGTCCGAGCGCGGGAGTTCTCCGTCGGCCCACCAGTATGGCCCCCACCCGATCCACGGCGCGACGGAGTCGTAATCGAGAGTCCCGGTCTGCGGGTCGATCACGCCGGTGGCCATCTGGTTGATCTGGGCTTCGATGGTCCACTTGATCCCCCAGCCGTTTTCGTATGCATAGGGTTCGGGAGAATTGGCCGTGAGGCTGGCATATCCGCCATAGCTCCGGCTCGACAGAAAGGCCATCTTCAGGTGGGGATACCGGATCTTGAGCGTGCGCAGGATATCGCCCATATACTTCATCTGCTGGTACACGTTCGCCTCCGGGTCGGGGAGGGAGGGGTGGTCGGAACCGTTGTTGTTGGCCGTCTTTAGCCAGACGATCTGCACCTGCGCTTCCGTCAGACCCAGCGGCGCCAGGTGCACGTCGCGGATCTCGTCGTATTCGGGGTCGGTCACCTGATCCCAGGCTTTGGAGTTGCCGCCGCCGTCGGCTCCGTTGATGATCGCGAGCGTGGAATGGTTCACCGCCGGATCCGCCGCGGCTTTTTCCATGAACGACCAGTCGGTGCAGATGTCGGTGAGGATCTCCCGTTCACAAAACGCCTCGGCGGCCTGCGACATACCGATGGAGAGCAGCACGTATTTCCCGTTGACGGGGTCCGGGGCGCCCGCCGGGTCGAGCGGCTGGATCTCGGCCATGTGGGCCATTCCGGCTTCGAGGTGCGCATCGGGCATCGTGTTCGAGCCGTCGGGGTAGAGGCCGCCCGTGAAGCCGAAGTACGTGGTGTCGGCCATGTCGATGAGGGGGATGAGGCCCGTCGAGGGGATGGCGCTCCGCGCGGATCCGCCCGCTTCATCGGAGGGGTTGAGCGGAGAGAAGAACGGCTGATCGGCGCAGCCGAGAAGAGAGCCGAGGAAGGCTGCGAAGAGGAAGGCGACGCCCGGCAGGAAAGCACGGGGTCGCGCCGGTGCGGAAGGAGATCGGGTCATACGAGGGCCTCCGAAAACAGGTGATCGTGACGCCGCCTCGAGTCGCTGAAGGAGGAAGAACGACTGCCGGGAAACGGAGCTGCCTCCTCGCGCGCGCTTCGGAAGGCGAAAGCACTTTGGGGAAAACATCGGGCTGAAGGAAGAGGGGATGGATCGCATTTGGCCGTGTCCGCCAGGGCGTCGCGAAGGTTGGCCGTGTGCGCGCCGCCTCACGAGAACATGGCGGTCGGATTCATGGATGCGGGATGAGAAACAGCGCTGGACATCCCGGATGGATGCTCTGTATGGGAGCAAGGGCTCAGAAACGGCAAGGGCGAGACCTTCATGCTGTCGCCCGGCGCTACCGTTCACTTCCGCAATAATCGTTGAAAAAAGTCATTCCCGACCCCGATCGGAGATCCATTTCCGGGCGTCACACGGGATTACCTCGGTGAGCGTAGTTTCCCGCCTGCGTGGGAAAGACGTTGTCTGCGGTTTTTGAAAAATGGGTTGTCGACAATGAAGAGAACTTCTCCCGGAAATGATTGGGCACGAGGTGGGTGAGCCGTCATCGGGTGGATGGGTGATCTCATGAACCCATGAATACGGAAAGGAAAAGACAAAATCAAAATATACTTTTTAAATTCCGCCTCATGTTTCGGCGGCTTTTTCGACGAACGAGCGAAGGCGGCGCATGTGATCCTGGCTGAGGCGCTGGCCGAGCAGAGCGAGTCCGTAGATGACGGCGGCCAGCGCCAGCGTCGCCGGAACCGCCCAGAAAGCGGTGGGCGGGGTGCCGAGCATCCATTGCGAAGCGCCGAAGAGCAGCCCCACCATCGCGGAGAAGGCGAGCACGGCATAGAGCGCCACGAAGAACGTCCACACGTCGGGGTGGGGGCCGAAGTGTCCGCGGAGGAGCGAGCCGCCATCGTACGGTTCCACGTCCACGTCGAGGTGCGGTGACCACAGCCGTCGGTCCTTTTCGTCCACGCGCAGGTGCACGTGCTTGCCCGCGATCTGCCCGCTGCACGGGCAGTCGGTTCGGTCGAGTTGATCGCGGAGGCGGGCGAGCACCTCGGCGGGGGCGCGCGCGGCGACGATCTCGAAGCGCGGACGCATCCGGGGCGTATCCATGAGCCTGCGGAGCCTGGGAAAACGGAAGGGGTCGCCGGAAAATCGGAGTCTCCGGCGTCAGGCGCAAGCGCGCCTGTCGGCCAGGCTTACAGGCGGGCCCGACCGAGGGTTCATCCGGGAACGGCGGCGACGGCCTGTATCTCGATCTGAAAACCGTAATGAAGCTCCTTCGTCGGCACCACGGCGCGGGCCGGGCGATGCTCGCCCATCACGTGCGCATAGACGGCGTTGACCCGTTCCCACAGCGCCTCGTCGGAGAGGTAGATCGTCACTTGCAGGAGATGGCCGAGATCGCTGCCCGCGGCCTTCAGGATGGCTTCGACGTTTCGAAGCGCCTGCCGGGTCTGCGTCTCGATGTCGCCCACCGTCAGTTCTTCGGCGTGCGGGTCGATGGGAAGCTGCCCGGAGACGTACACGAGCCCGCCGTGAACGACGGCTTGCGCATAGTGTCCGGCCGGCGCCGGGGCGTCGCGTGTATGGATGATTTTCATAAGCTCGCTCCAGGCGTTTTTAGAATTTCGGTTTATAGCGCATGCTGGCGTTGAACGTTTCCGACTGCCCTTTTGGAATGGTCAGGGACTCCCAGCCGTCGCCGGCGAAGTGGCGGGCGAGCATCACGATCTGCCCGACGTGATAGGCATAGTGGGCCAGCTGGCGCTGAATGGCCGCGAGGACGGTGTGCGGCTCGCCCCGGATGGTGACGGTGCGGAGGAGGTCGGCTTCGGTGAGGGGCTCGAGCGCGTCGAAGAGAAGCCGCCATCCGGCTTCCCACCGGGCCGCGAGCGCCTCGGCGTCATCTTCCTCGTAAAGCTCGAACTCGGTGTCCCGGTGACGGTCGGGTTTCTCGCCGTCGGAGGTGAGGAAGTCGGTCCATCGCGAGCGCATGTTGCCCGCGAGGTGCTTCATGATGACGGCAATGCTGTTGTCGTCCTCGTGAAGCGTGGCGAAGCGGTCCGCCTCGGAGACCTGGGCCGTCGCGCGGTCGGCAAGGTCCTTGAGCCCGTGAAAACGCTTGAGGGTCTCCGTCAGATAGGTCGTGCCAAGGGATTCGGGGGTGCTCATGGTCGGGAGGTCTATGGGATGTGGGTAAGGAAGGGGCGCGGGGGTCAATGGTTCGGCCACGGATGGTCGACGACCCGGTCGAAGGGCGCGGGGGTTCCGTCTTCGCCGGGACGATAGGCGGTGCGCGTGGCGAGGTCGAACGTGTCGCCGGGGGCGAGGAAATAGAAAGGGCCGCCGGAGTCGAGCATCCGTGCGTGGTCATAGACGGCCACGTAATGCCGGCCGATGACCTCGAAGTGGTCCCCGCGCACGACGATGGCCGTGTCTTCGTCAAGCCCGAGCCCGAGAAGTTCGGGACGGGCTTCGATGATCTCGAGGAGGTCGAAGTGCCGGTTTCGGCGGAGCACGTGCTGATCGACGGCGGTGTTTTTGAGAAAGCCGAGGCCCTCTTCATGATCGCCCATCATGACGGTGTTCGTCTGCGTGTCGCCGCGGGCGAGGTATGAGCCCTGGATGGTCGCCCCCGCCGACGAGCCTCCGATGACGCCGCCGCGTGCGAGGAGCCGCCACAGTTCCTCGTGCACCTTCGTGCCGAGATAGGCGTCGGCGAGCCGCCATTGTCGTCCGCCGGTGAACCACACGCCGCGCGCCGTTCGAAGCGGCGCGACGAAGGCGTCGGTGTCGGCCACCGCGGGATCATACGTGTGGAGGACGGTGACGTGGGTCGCCCCGGCGCGCTCGAAGACGCGCGTGCCGGGCCATTCCGGGCCGTAGTCGCTCGCGCCGCCGGCTGTGGGGATGACGACGATCGGAGCGTCCGGACCGCCCGCGAGCGCGATGAAGCGCTCGTAAATGGCCGGATCGCGCACGCCCCCGCCGGCGAGCAGGAGCGTCCCGTGCGCCGGACCGACGGTCTGTGCGAAACCGTCCGGCACGAGAAAGAATGCGAGGACGAGGACGGGAATGAGTTTCGGAAGAGGGTTCATGCCGGGATGACTTTTCGTTGCGGCTGGTTCGGAGGCCCGTCTGGATCGAGGTCGCACGTTGCGAAACCGGAGCAAGGTACTCAGGGAGGAGGAAGGGTGCAAAGGGTCGGCGGGCATTCGGTGAGACCGAAAAGCAGGGGGCCGTCATATGCGCCGCCGTTCCGTGCGACCAAATGAAAGAACGCGCCCGGTGCACTCCGGAGAGAAGGCTCCGCGGTGGTTTTACCCGGATCCGCCTTGAACCGATACCCTTGTCACGGGCCGATGGAGGAAGCTCGATAATCGTCCCTCCCTTCGTGCCCCCTTTCCCGCTTCCGTTTCCGAACCTCGCCCAAAAAATCGTCTGCGTCTATGGAGCCGATGACCAGTGAGGATCGCCGCGCCTTTTTGCGGCGGTTCATGCCTCCGCCGGGGATGTCTGCGCCGGAGATGCCCGCCCCCGTCGCCGCCCGCGCGGCCGCGCCCGAGGCCTCGGCGATCACCGCCGGGCCGCTCGCGCCGCTGAGCATCGAGGCCGGGCTCGAACCCTACACCGCTCCGCTCGACGCCCGAAGGGCGGCGCATCTGCTCCGGCGCGCGTGCTTCGGCGCCGCCCCGGATCGGGTGGCCGACTTCACCGGGCGCACCGCCGACGAGGTGGTCGATGAACTCGTCGACGAAGCGCTCGCGCGCCCGCTTCCCGAACCGCCCTCATGGGCCGAAACGCCTCCGCCCCCGCGCGGCTCCTCCGAAGAGGCCTTTCAGGCATACTTCGAGGACAACGCGATGTGGCTCAGGCAGTATCGCTCCGACTGGTTCCGCGAGATGATCGACGGCGGACTGCGCGAGCGGATGACCCTCTTCTGGCACGACCACTTCGTCACCGCCACGCAGGCATATGCCCTTGCTCCCTTCGCGCATCGGTATCTGACGCTCCTCCGCACGCACGCGCTCGGCAATTTTCAACAGTTCGTCTACGAGGTCGGCATCGATCCGGCCATGCTCATTTACCTCAACGGAAACGTCAATGCGTTCGGCGCGCCCAATGAGAATTACGCCCGAGAGTTGCTCGAACTCTTTACGATGGGACAATACGATCAGCTCGGGCAGGAGAACTATACCCAGGAAGACATTCAGGAAATCGCCCGTGCGCTGACGGGGTGGGTGGTGGACTACTTCTCGCTTCAGGTGTATTTCCTCTTCTTCCTTCACGACGGCGGCGAGAAATCCTTCATGGGACGCACCGGCGCTTTCGGGTATGACGACGTCGTGGAGATCATTTTCGAGGAACGCGCCGAGGCCGTCGCGCACTTCATCTGCCGGAAATTGTACGAGGAATTCGTCTATGCCGCGCCGGACGAAGCGCTCGTGGACGAGCTCGCGACGGTCTTCCTCGAGAACGACTTCGAGCTCGCGCCGGTGATGCGGGCCCTGCTCAAGAGCGCGCATTTCTTCGACGAACAGGTCATCGGCGCGCGCGTCAAAAGCCCGGCGGAGTTGATGACGGGGCTGCTCCTCGAGACGAAGGCCGAGCCGTCGGAGTCGTTGCTCGAGCTGATGCCCCGCGCGGGGTTCTTCATGGGGCAATGGGTGCTCGATCCGCCGAACGTGGCGGGCTGGCCCGGACATCACAACTGGCTCACGACGACTACGCTGCCCATCCGGTGGATCGTGCAGGACGTGATGCTCTACGGCGACGGCGGGGCGCAACCGCTCGACCTGACGACCCTGGCCGCCGAGGTGTACGACGCGGCCGATCCGTACGCGGGCGTCTACCTGCCCACCGCGCTCGCCGAGCACCTCCTGCCCGTCCCCGTCGAAATGCTCGACATCGGCGAGGTGGACGGCGAGTTCGTGGGCAACCTCGAGGCCAACCCGATCCCGGACGAGGTGCTCGATACGCCGCACATGAAGAACCTGGCGATGGTCTTCCTCGCAGGCATTCCCTGGTATGAGTGGACGCTCTCGAGCAACGACGCCAACAATCGCCTGCTCGGGTTCGTCCGGTATCTCATGCAGTTCCCCGAGTTTCATTTGACCTGACGTCCCCCCGATGTCCCGGCGTTTTCTCCGAGCGCCGCCTTTCCACGAACCACGTCTTCCCGAACGATCATGTGTGACGCTCATACCCTCGCCTCCCGCGCGCTCCGGTACGGAAGCCGCCTCGAACACGGCCCGGCCCACACCGAAGAACACCGCCGCTGGTCCCGTCGCGATTTCTTGAGGGGGCTCGGCCTGGCGGCGGCGGGCGGCGCGTTCCTCCTCGGCGGGACGCCGGTGAAGACGTTTGCGCGCTCGCCCTTGCTCTCGGAACTCCGAAGCCTGGAGACGGATCGCGTCCTCGTGCTCATCCAACTCAGCGGCGGCAACGACGGGCTGAACACCATCATCCCTTTCAACGACGATCTCTACTATAATGCCCGCCCGAGCATCGCCATTCCGAAGGCGGAGGTGCTCCCTCTGAGCGGCGACCTCGGCATGCATCCTTCGTTCGAGGCGCTCGCCCCGCTCTTCGGCGAGGGACACATGGCCGTGCTCCAGAACGTCGGCTACCCCGATCCCGTCCTCTCGCACTTTCGCTCGACGGACATCTGGGCCTCGGCCAGCGACAGCGACGTGGTGGAGACGACCGGGTGGGCCGGGCGATACCTCGACGCCGCCTTCCCGAACTTCGAAGAAGCGCCGCCCGAGTACCCGCTCGCCGTCCAGATCGGCGGCGGCTCGCCGCTGCTGTTTCAGGGACCTTCGGCCAACATGGGTATGTCGCTCCTGAGCGTCGAGCTTTTCGAGCGCATCGCCGAGACCGGGCTGCTCTATGACACCGGCGACGTCCCGGCGACGACGTACGGAGCCGAGATGGCCTTCGTGCGTACGGTCGCCAACGATTCGTTCAAGTACGCGAGCGTCATTCAGGAGGCGGCGAACCAGGCGGGCAACACGGTCGAGTATCCTGCGAATAACCCGCTCGCCGGCAGCCTCGCCGTGACGGCGCAACTCATCAAGGGGCAGCTCGGGGCGCGGATCTATACCGCCTCGCTCGGCAGCTTCGACACGCACGCGAACCAACTCGCCACGCAGGGGACGCTCCTGCGCAACCTCGCCGAAGCCGTGGAGGCATTCTACGCCGACCTCGCCGCCGACGGGCTGACGGACCGCGTGCTCGTCATGACCTTCTCCGAGTTCGGACGGCGCATCAGCCAGAACGGCTCCGGCGGCACGGACCACGGCACCGCCGCGCCGATGCTCCTCTTCGGCGACGGGCTCAACGGCGGACTCTACGGAAGCGCGCCGGACCTGAGCGAACCCGACGAGACGGGAAACATCCGGTATGAGATCGACTTCCGGAGCGCCTATGCCACCGTTTTGCAGGACTGGTTCGGCATGGCTCCGAATACGGTTGCCGGGGTGCTGGGGCAGCCGTTTGAGACGGTGCCGTTCGTGAGCGCGCCCCTCGCGACGAGCACGACGCCGGAGCCGGAACCCCTCCCGCAGACGATCACGCTCGAACAAAACTACCCGAACCCCTTCCATCCGAGTACGACCATCTCCTTTACCCTCGCCCGGACCGCCCCCGTGCGGCTTCAGGTCTTCGACGTGCAGGGGCGGCTCGTCCGAACGCTCGCCGACGGTCTCCGCCCCGCCGGCTCGTATGCCCTCTCTTTCGACGCCGAAGGGCTGCCGAGCGGCACGTATTTCTATCGCCTCGAAACGTCGGACGGCGTCCAGTCGCGCACGATGGTGCTCGTGCGATGAACCGGGCGGTTCGCCTTCATGCATCGTACGACCAGTCGTCCACCACGCCGAGCACGATCACGTTGGCCGGCGCCGCGCCGCCGAGCAATTGCTCGACGACGGCGCCCTCGCGCGCCACGAGCACGAAATCGCTCATCCCTGCGCCGTAGCCGGGGTCGAGCGCAAGCATGTCTTGCTGTCCCTTCAGCGCACCCGCGGCATCGACGGGGTGGACGATGAGCAGCTTCGTGGGGCGAAACCGTTCGTCTTTCCGGGTGGCTACGATGGTGCCCGTCACTTTACAGAGTTGCATTGAACGTTGCCCGAGGATGCGGGGAGTCAAGGGATTTGTGGCGGCTAAACACCGGGATAATAGGTATTTTATTGTGAAATTTCCGTTAGAGTGGGCGGGTTAATTAATCAAATCTAGGCAGACAGGATAATTTTGAAACACATTTCTGTTTGAACTTAACACTTTTGAGGGTTTTGAAAGAGAAAGTTGTTTGGAACCTGTGTATATTGTTTCTGTTTGCATTTCGTTCATAAAACCTAATCAACCCCAACTCCCATGTACAGCACCAAAGGTATCGAAGCAGTCGCCACCATCACTGAACTGCGCTCCAAGACCTCTGAACTTGTTGAGCATGCGAAAGAAATCGATCGGGGGATTCTGATTCAGAAGAACAACGAGCCGTACGCCGTTCTGATCAGCTACGATCTCTACATCGATTTGCTCAGCGCAAGGGAGGCTATGTCCAGGAAGCGCAAAAAATAAGACGGATCTGCAGACACCCACTCCCACCACACAAGAGTGGATCCGTCTTTAGTTCTTCCGGAAGAGCGCGTGATGCCGTTGCCGGCGTCGCGCGCTCTTTTTTGATGCAGAAGCATTACCTCATGTTTTTTAAGAGGTACGCTAAAGTATGGGCGGCGCGGATTCGCAAAGAGCGTGATCATTCGGAAGAAATGAGGGGGGCTTTTATCACGCTTAGCACGCGTTAGGGGGGCGCATGACCAGTTGCACGTCTCGGCGTATGTCGCGTAGGGGTAGGTCCCGTTTTTCGGTCAAGGTCGAGGATTGCCGGGGACGCCTCTCCCTTCTTTGGCGGACACCTCCCTGGCAAGGGGGAGGGCACAGGCGGGATCAGAGGAGCTTCCGAAGGGCTTCGATGCGGCGCACGATGGTTTCCCGGTCCATGGCGCGGTACTTCTCGGGGAGCAGTGCCCGGCTGGTGCATTCGAGCACGGCGGTGAGCGTCTGAAGCTCCACTTCGAGCGGGTAGGTGGGCGGGATAAAATCGTCCACCGTCTGCCGGAGGATATCGCTGGTGACGGGGCTGTTCTCGGCGGCGGCCCGGAACTTGGCGCGGGTCATGAGCGCTTCCATGTCCGCGCCGCTGAAGGTGCGTTCGCCGTTGAGGAGCGCCTCCGGGATGGCTTCCATCGGCAGGTCGATGCCCGTCCGGCGCATCATCACCTGGAGCAACTCTTCCCGGCTCTCACGTGTGGAGGGATAGAACAGGGCCAGGTGTTCCTCGGCGCGTCCCTGGCGCTTCAGGTCGACGGGCATGAGGTCGGGGCGGGCCGTGACGAGGAAGAAGATGATGCGGCCCCGGTGCTTCGAGTTGCTCATGAACGAGGCGATCTGCCCGAAGACGCGCTTCGAGACGCCGGAATCGCCCTCGGCGTCCCGGTTGCCCAGCGCGGCGTCGGCTTCGTCGATCATGACGGCCACCGGGGTCATCGCTTCGAGCAGCGTGAGGATTTTTTCCAGGTTGCCCTCGGTCTGTCCCTGCCACTGTGAGCGGAAGTTTTTCAACTTCACCATAGGGATGCCGATCTCGCCCGAGAAGCACGTGATCATGAAGGTCTTGCCGGTGCCCACCGGACCGCTGACGAGATAGCCCATCGGGAGCACGTCCGGGCGACCGTTCTTGAGCGCGTGGGCGGCGTGCCGCAGGTGGGTCTTTGCCTCCTCGTGCCCGGCCACCATGTCGAGGTTCCAATCCGTCTCCACGAACTCGAGCATGCCATAGGCCTCCGCCTCGATGAACTCTTTCTTGAGCGCCGAGAGCAGATCGAACGTCAGTTCGGACCGGTTCTCGAGCACGTCGGCGAGGATGGTGCGGAGCTGGATAAAACTGAGCCCGGCGGTGTTTTGCGCGAGCGCCCGGACCGAGACCTCCGAGTGCTGCGTGAAGGTCTCCTTGCGACCGTCGACGTACCACTCGACGAAGGCGCGACGGGACGCTTCGTCCGGGATGGGGATCTGGATCTCGGCCGTGTACGGACTCTGGACGAGCTGCTGGTTGAGCGCGATCAGGTTCTCCGTAATCAGCACCACCGTGAAATCGCTCTCCATGAAAAGCGCGTCGTGCGACCACTTCTGGAGGAAGACGAGCGCGTTGCGGTCCTCGGCCGTATACATCGACGCTTCGGCCATCGGCACGACCGTCTCGGCATAGTCGATGATGCAGGCGATGCGTTTGCCTTCGGCCAGTCGGATGCGGAAATAGTTCTCCAGCACCGAGAGCACCCGCACCGGGTCTTTCGGCAGCTTCTTCACGTATTCCGTCCCGAAAATCGTGTCGTATCCGGAGAGCGCCCGGTTGAAGTCCTTCTGCGAAGCCTGGTCGGCGAAGTGGATGCCGCTCGAACGGTCGTAGAAGAGCACGATGTCTCGTGCGGCGAAAAGCTCGGTTCGGACGAACTCGCGGAGCGAGACGTAGGTCGGGCGGCCCTGATCGTCGAGCGTGGGGACGAGGTCGCGGACGTTGCCGTAGAGGATGAACTGGGTGAGCGTCTTGGTGAAATACCGGCGCGCGAACTCTTTCGCCCAGGCGGGGAAGTGCGCGGTGTATCGTTCCAGAAGGGTCTCGGCGGCTGCCGAAGTGGGCTGCGACGCCGGTTCTTTCTCCTGTGTGACGGGCGCTTCGTGGGCGGTTTTATCGGACATGGTTGAGGGAGGTCGATCGTTGAGGATGAAAACACCGCATGGCTCTGACGAAGACGAAAGGACGGTGCGGCAGGTTTCGAAAACCGTGCATGAGCTGCGCCTCGATCCGGTTCGAACGAAAAAGGGCGCGCGCCGCAAGGGACGCGCGCCCTCGATTCGGGGACGCGGAAACGCCTCGATGCGTCAGGCGACGGTGACGTCGGCGCTCAGGTAGACGTTCTGGATGGCATTCAGAATCTCGATGCCCTCTTTCATCGGTCGTTGGAAGGCTTTGCGGCCCGAGATCAGACCCATGCCGCCCGCGCGTTTGTTGATCACGGCGGTCTTGACGGCCTGCTGGAGGTCGTTCTTGCCGGAAGCGCCGCCGGAGTTGATCAGCCCGATGCGGCCCATGTAGCCGTTGGCTACCTGATAGCGCGTCAGGTCGATCGGGTGGTCGGTGGCGAGCTCGGTGTACATACGCTCGTCGTACTTGCCGAAGCTCCGGCCGTTGGCGTTGAGCGCCTTGTAGCCGCCGTTCTGCGTGGGTTGCTTCTGCTTGAGGATGTCGGCCTCGATGGTCGCGCCGATGTGGTTGGCCTGTCCCGTCAGGTCGGCGCTCGACTCGTGGTTGACGCCGTCGACCTTGAAAGCGGAATTGCGGAGATAGCACCACAGGATCGTTCCCATGCCGAGTTCATGGGCGTGGGCGAAGGCTTCGGACACTTCCTGAATCTGCCGGTCCGACTGCTCCGACCCGAAGTAGATCGTCGCGCCGACGGCGACGCAGCCCATGTTCCACGCATCCTCGACGCGGGCAAACATGATCTGGTCGTACGTGTTCGGATACGTGAGCAGCTCGTTGTGATTGATCTTGAGGATAAAGGGGATCTTGTGGGCGTATTTCCGCGCCACGGATCCGAGTGCGCCGTACGTCGAAGCGACCGCATTGCAGCCGCCCTCGATGGCGAGCCGGACGATGTTTTCCGGGTCGAAGTACATCGGGTTTTTGGCAAAAGAGGCGCCTGCGGAATGCTCGATGCCCTGGTCGACGGGGAGGATGGAGACGTATCCGGTGCCGCCGAGCCGACCGTGATTGAAGATCGTCTGAAGCGATCGGATCACCTGAGGCGAGCGGTCCGAGTCGAGGAAGACGCGGTCCACGAAGTCGGGGCCGGGCAGGTACAGGTTCTCCTTCGGGATGGTCGTGCACTTGTGGTCGAGCAGATAGCCGGCCTCGTCCCCGAGGATGTCGGCGATGTAGGTTGCGGTCACTTCAGCCATGATTTCAAACCTCCATTGAAAAGTTGTCTCGGATGCCGGCGGCGCGTGCCGGATAAAGATACGAAACGAAGCGTGCTCGTCCGGACGAAGGACGAGGAGGCCCGCGCAAGTGTCGGGGTTGTGAACGCCCCCGAAGAGCCGCGGCCCGCGATGCGTACGACGGCTCTTCGGGGTGTCGTCAAACTATGAAAAAGGTAAAGGATCCTCACCCGATTTGCCAAAATTCCACGGGAAAGAATGGAGGGAGGAGCGAAAGTGTGGGCGACGGGGTTCGTAAACGCGGGTCACGGGCGCACGCGGATGCGGGGCGGGACGGTCTCGGGGCGGTCGAGGAAGCGCGGGAGGTCGGCGGCGAGGAGGGGGGCCATGAGCAGCCCTTTCGAGCCGAGGCCGGTGAAGACCCACACGCGGCGGCGGCCGGGAAGCGGCCCGATCATGGGCAGGCGCGTGCCCGGCACGCCCACCCGCACGCCTGCGCGCGCTTCGAGCACACGGGCCTGGCGGAGCGGCGGGAGCATCGCGGAGGCTTTCGTGAGGATCGCCGCCGTCTGTTCGGGCGAGGGCCGGCGGTCGGTGAACCGGTGCTCGAAGGAACTGCCGACGACGAGCGTCCGGTCCTCGCGGACCACGTATCCGCGGCCGGAGAGATGGGGGAGCGCGTCGAGGGGCTCGCCGGGGATCTCCACGCGAACGATCTGGCCCTTGACGGCGTGGAGGTGGAGCCGGGCGAGCTCGGGGAAGCGGGGATAGTCCGCCCCGAGGGCCAGAAGCACGCGCCCGGCCGTCCGGCGCACGGTTGCTCCGCCCTCGTGGTACGTGACGAAGGCGTGGTCGTGTGCCTCGCCCCACCTCGTCACGCGCGCACCGGTGCGGACCACGGCGCCGTTCCGGGCCGCCGCGGCGAGCAGGGCCTCGACGAAGGCGGGCACGGCGAGCGCGCCGCCGGTGGGGAGGTAGAGCCCGCCCTCGGGCGCGGCGACGACGGGGAACCGTTTGCGCACCGCTTCGGGGGCGAGCCACCGCGCGTGACGGGGATGCTCGGCGGCGGCTTCGACGAAGGCCCCGGCCTGCCGGGCATCGAAGGCGGGACGGAGGATGCCGGGGCGAAAGAGCGCCGTCGCGGCGGCGCGGGCGAGCGTCTCGTGGAGGGCGGCCAGCGCCTCCTCCATGCGCCAGACGGGCC